>WRIX01000021.1:0-24722 GCA_009782495.1 Treponema sp. | reverse complement strand
GTCTGAGTCAGGTCAATGTCGGGAAATTCAATGTCAGAAAAATCAGATTCACCGGCAGGGGTTTCCATGGATCCTGTATCATCCATGTTAACTTCGTCTACGTCATCTATTGGTATCTTACCAAGGATAATGTCTTCAAAGTCAGGACTTTCTTCCGGGCCTGCGGAGAAGTCTTCTGCGGAGATATCATCCAAAGGGATATCTCCCATAGAGAAGTCTTCTGTTGGAAAATCTTCCGAAAGGTTTTCTCCTGCATCTGTAAAGGTATCTTCTGCCGGGGGTATTGTTTCATCTGTTGAAAGACCACCTTCTATGGGAAGGTCGTTTTCTGTTGGAAGGCCGTCTTCTATGGGAAAGCCGCTTTCTATGGGAAGGTTTCCTGCTACCATCGGGTCTGAAAAGCCGCTGAAAGGATCATCCGGAGGGGAATCCTCGTCAATGGAAGGCGGCTCAACGGAAGAATCCGTACCAAAGCCGCCATCTCCCAATAAATCACCAAAATCAAACCCGCCGCCGGAATCTTCCGTGCCGGTAAATGCATCGGAGGGCAGATCCAGTCCTAAATCATCCAGGTTAAGTGTGGGTTCAGACTCAATAACCGGCGGGGCATCGCCAAGGTCTTCCGGAAAAGGAGTTGAAGGTTCGTCACCCGGAAGTTCAAAGTCCTCTTTTGGCTTTAGATTTTCGCGCAAGCTCATGGCTTCATTGCCAACATTATAAAAAGAGGTTTGAAATTCCTTTAGTTGCGCAAGTGACGGCATAATTAAGATATTGGGGCATTAACCGATATTAGTAAACAGATGAAAAAGCTTATGGTATTAATGCTCCTTATGGCTATTATCGGCAGTATAGGAGCGGCAGAAACAGAATCTTTCCATTTTATAGATTATCTGAAGCAGCTCCGGAAGCCGGAAAAGCCTCAAATTGTGGATGATGCGGTGATTTTTACCGCTTCTTCATCCTACCGCCGGGTGGGTATTGCTTTTGCCCATGAAGGATTTGGGAAGATTTACTGGTTCAGGCGCTTTATGGTACCCAATGAACAAGCCGGCCCTTGGGTAAAGGACAAGCCACCTTCGGATTTGTATATTGACTCAGGGATATTCTTTTACATTTTTACTATTCCGGAGGATTTAAAATATGATTTGGAATACCGTCTTATTATTGACGGACTTTGGGTAAAGGATCCGCTTAACCCCGATTACCGGATAGATCCTGCATCGGGTATCAGCAAATCGGTGGTTTCTATTCCCTATATAAAGCGGCCCGATTCTCCCAATCGCGGGCCGGAAGGGACACTGACCTTTACATACTACGCCTCGCCGGGAGAAACCGTAACGGTGGCCGGTTCTTTTAACCGTTGGGATCCCTATATGTACGAATTGAAGGAAATAAGTCCCGGCCGTTATACACTGTCACTGTACCTGCCGCCGGGAACCTATCAATATGCATTTTTTCACCGCGGTGAAAGACATCTGGATCCAAACAATCCGGTACGAGTGTATACCCGGGAAGGCAAGGCTGCCAACGAGGCTGCGGTAAAATAAGCTGTAAAGCAAAAACTGCTGCGGCCCGATTAGCCTAAATACTGTTTAAAAATGCCTTCCAATGCAGAATTTATTTTACCGGTAATGTCTTTAGAGAGATGAGTAAATAATTTTTTGCTGTCGGAAGGCACAAGATCCCCTTTAAAAAGCTCAAAAGCCTCTACTTCAAGGACATTTGCTATCCGTGCCAAAATGTCTGCTTTGGGGTATTTCGTTCCCCGTTCAATGCTGCTTAAAAAAATAATTGAAATGTCCGCTTTTTCGGCTAAAACGGCTTGAGTTAGCCCCTTACCGGAGCGTAAAAACTTGATGTTTTTCCCTAACATGGCCTTTATAGCCTTTCCGTCCATGCCTCATTCCCCAAAACCGCCTTTATTTAATTATATGTTACTTGTATTGACAAAAATCTATAAGGAATATACTATTCCTATACGGAATATTCGTGATACTATAATTTGATTAATGGGGTATTCCTGCAATCTACCCTTGAGGGTGGAAGACATTAGCTGTAAAGACAAATACATTGAAGGAGTTTTCTTATGGTAAAGCTGGCAAAATTATTGACAATCATCGCTATTGGGGTAGTTATTGGATTGGCAGGGTGCGGGACCTCCGGTACAACAACAAAATCAAGTGATGTCGTTTTCTGGGATACATCATTGATGTCCAATGTGACCAGAGTCACTGATGATGGATTATCAAAAGACTGGGCTAAAATATCTCCGGATGGAACAAAGCTGCTCTACTGTGAATCCACCAAGACCGTTTCGAGATCGGACATATCCTACCAAAACTGGAATATAGTGCTTCTGCGGAATCCGGCCGTACCTTCTAAAACCGTTTTGGTTACCGACTATGCCTATGCTCCCGGATGGTCGGACAACAATACCAATTATTTTTACGTTGCCGACGAGGATGGCAATACCCGGCTTATCCGGTCAACCTCAACCGGAGGGGGGAAGACCTATGTTACCCGGAACCCTATCGGTGAGTATGATAACCGGCCAAGCATCAGGGGAGGGGTGATCCTTTGCGATACCTGGATGGGCGGAAAACGGCAGCTTGTCAGCCTTAAAGAGAATGGGACAGAGATAACATTTCTGGGAGACGGTGAGCAACCCTCCTGGCATCCTACGGAAAACAAATTTGTTTTTATCCGCAGTGTCAGTAGTAACAATAACCTTAAAGCTGTGTATGAGATGGACCTGGAATCGGCGCAGGTAACCGAGATTTACAGAGATTCCAACAACTACAACTGCCGTAATCCAAGTTTTTCTGCCGATGGACGTTACATTCTTTTCCAGAAAGGTGCAGAAGTAAGGACCACCGGATCCAGTAAAAACAATAAGGAAAGCGTGGAAATTAAGCAAAGTAAATGGCAGATTTTCATCATGAATGCCGATGGAAGCGGTCTTACCACGCTGACCAGCGGAAACGTGGACGCATATTGTCCTTCTATGGATGCAAATGGTTGGATGTATTTCATCGCAAATACCGGAAAAACGGAAATCTACCGGTCACGAGTGTCGCTTGAATAAAAACTGGAAACACAAAGGCGGTGTTTTTAACGATACCGCCTTTCCGTTTTCACTTTAAATCTTTCCATATCCACCCGTCCGTCCGGAGAAACTTCTACCCCTTCGGCTTGGAGGAGGCTTATCTGCAATTCCTTTCCCTCTCCTTCTTTCAGGCCTATTCTGCCATCGGCGCGGATTATCCGGTGCCAGGGAAGCTCGTATTTCCGGGAAAGGGAATGGAGGACTCTTACTGTTTGTCTTGCTCCGTTGGAAAGTCCCGCTTTTAGGGCGATATCCCGGTAACAGGAAACTTTCCCTTTCGGGACGGCGAGAATTTGCCCGGTAATCCGGCGTGTGATATCTGTCATGCAAATGTTTTCCATAGATTACTCCAGTACCCGCAACATATGCAGTTCTGTCAGGTAAAATTGCATTATCTATAAATTTCTAACGGTATATACTTGGCCATAGCTTCAAAATGCTTGTCATATATAATAATATTTAATTCATTTTGTATACAATTTTGCGCAATGATTATATCAGAAATCCCAATATTGTTATTACCATGTTTTAAGTTTAAAAGTTGTATGTTGCGTATTTCTTGCCAATCAATAATTAACTCATATTTTTTTACACAATTAAGCAACTCCGCTAATTTATATTCTTTTTTAATAAGAATTGACGGCAACAATTCTGTCAAAATAATATCATTTGTACATATTGCATTAGTGTCAATAAGATCATTAATAAAAGAATATTTTTGGTTTCCCTTAAAGTATTCAATCCATGCGGATGAATCAATAAGACTATTCATCGGTTTCTCAATTTATTAAGATCAATTCCCAAATTTATTTTACCAAAATAGTCTGTTATTCCTTTTATTTTCTCCCTCTGAATTACATTTTCCAGGGCAAATTTAACTAATTCTGTTTTCGTAGGGATTTTTGTTAAAGCCATTGCTTCATGAACCAATGTATCAGGTAATTCAAGAGTAGTTCTCATGCAGTTCTCCTATGCATATTATATCCTAATTATATATGCGCAGTCAACCGGTTTTTTGCATATTCTTTTATAGACAGCTTATTTACTGAACAAAGTATTTAATTTTTCTGCCAATAACATTGCCTGTAAAGTATAAATTTCTTTTTCCGCTTCCTCTATATCCTTATTGCTTCGTCCTTTTTTTATTATACTTGATTTCAATCTGTCGGATGCAATTATTGCAGTTGTTCGGTTATCAATCAGAGAAAATTCTATATCCGATTCAAATTTAAATTCTCCGCTAAGCCATTGTGAAAAAGTCATGGATCTATTTGAATAACTATAAAATATTAATGTGTATTCACATAAACTCCTGATACCCAAATCCTGTATTAATTCAAATGTTAATCTTTGCGGAACAAATACCCTGTGTATTGGGATAAATTTTCCAACTTTATTTATATTTTTTCCCTGATCCATTATATAAAAAGACAGTTCATCATTATTGGGACTGTAAGTATTAAACCTGTATAAAAACATTATTGCTATTGAAACTGTATGCTCTGGCGGAAATTTGGTTGATAAAATACTGTCTATCTGTTCTCTGCTTAAACCTTTGTCAGAAATTGTAAAATTTGTTTCGCTGCGGCTTCTTTCAAGGCTCATTTCCGAAAAACGTGCTTCCGCATCAGGCGCAAATGAGTCATAGGATCTTGATACAGACATACAGCCAAGAAGGAAAAAAGACAAAACAATCAATAAAAGATATTTGCTAACCATGAATAGTTCCTTTAAAATTACTGGATTTCAGGATAGCAAGTCAACTCATCCTTGTCAAGTAAATATTATCTTCTTGTAATAATTCCAAAGACACAGGGCTGCCTAAAACAGACAGCCCTGATTTTTCCTGATTTACTTTTTTACAACGGGGATATAAATATCCATAACCTTGTTTGTTTCAGCCATGCAGCGTTCATCATAAAATTCAAAATCAACCGCATTGGGAGCAAATTCATAACCCGATGCCGGAAACCATTCGGAAAAAATATATTTCCATGTGCCCTGAATTGTGGATGAAAAATTTGCATCATTGTCTACAGGCGGTGTAGTGAACACGGCATACAATGCTTCGGGTATGGTACAAACATGATAGCTTTTGGGAATATCATGACCGTCTTTAACCTCAAGACCGATGACATATTCAAATTCTCCGTTCCCGGGATTTTCAGGAAAGCAAGCGCCGTATTCTTCGCGGCTTTTAAGGAATGACTCCTTATGTATTTTTTCCTGCCTGCCGTCTGTGCAATAATCTTGCCAGAATTGGGGGATGGCTTTAAAATTTTCCCCGTCTTTTGTTTTTGTTTTGATAGAAAAACCCGCAATCGTTATCGCCGGCTTTTTTATCATTTTTGGTTCCATAACAATACCTCCGCTTACATACTGTTTAGTTTTTTTTAGGATAGGCAGTTTTGGTACATCGAATGAGGCATGCTCACGGTATTTTTCGGGAGAACAGCCGAAATAACGGCTGAATGCTTTTGTAAATCCTGAATGTGTTTCAAAACTGTAATCAACTGATATATCAACTATTTTTCTTCCTGTAGCAAGTTCAGACGCCGCATAAAAGAGCCGCCTGTTTCTTACATATTCCATAAGGGAATAGCCAACCTCCCATTGAAACACCCTGCAAAAATGATATGGAGAAAAACCCGCCCGGGCTGCCAGTTTTTCAACATTTAATTTTTCCTTGATGTGTATGTCAATATACCGCAGCATTTCCTGTAAGATTTCAATGTAATCCAGTTTATGCCTTCCTTAACCAGCAATATATAACATAGATACATTATTATACTGTTCCCAAATTGCTATTTCTATGTTCCGGGATTGCTATTTTAACCGTATATAATATTATTCAGCCTAATATTTTTCCAAAATTCCCAACAGTCTTTCTTTATCTATGCAGCGTAAAAAGTTTGCCAGCCGCGGTCCCTGATCTTTGCCGATAAGCGTCTGATAGGCTGCACGGAACAGTTCCTTTCCTTCGATGCCTGCTTCTTCGGCGCATTGGTAAATCGCTTCTGCGCAGGACTTATCGTCAGGAAATTTTTCGATACAGAAAATTATCTTATCGCGGAGTAATTTTATTCCGGCAAGTTCTCTTTCGTTCAGGCTGACAGGAGCGTTGCCGTCTGTCTTTTCTTCAACGGCCCGGAGTCTGAAACGGAATTCTTCCGGTGCACATTCTTCGATCCAGTACTTGGCGCAGCGGCAGCGGGTCAACAGAGCGGGGAGTTGGGCATCGCTTGGTGCGCCGGTTACTCCGCAGACATTGCCGCACTTTATTCGTGCAATGGTCTTATCGATATCACAGTCGGCGATCTGGATAAGATTGCAAAGATGCCGGAAAGGAACCTGAAACGGTTTAACGGAAGACACAATACTTTTGCCTTCACTGTCCAGGTTCACCTGGGAAAGTTCATAGATTCGTTTTTCCCGCAGGAATGTTGTTTCGTCTTTGGCTTTTTCGTCGCCCCAGGCTATGCGTTCGGTTTTGTCATAATCTTCGTATATTTTGATCACGTCCAGATCAAACGAAATGGTAAATTCGGTATTGGGTCTTGTACCTGCAAAAAGATAACGTGTAATTTCCGGCGTATAGACCCTGAGCACGTCAGGAAGATCGACTAACTTTCCTGTGGACGAAGACATTTTTCCCGGTGTTCCCTTGATGCCGATAAAATCGTAACGGAAGGTAACCGGAGCGTCCCAATTGTAAATATCTTTGCACACATGCCGGGCCGTATCAAACGATCCTCCCTGGCTATGGTGATCCTTCCCGGCAGGTTCAAAATCAACCTGTTCATACGCCCAACGCATTGGCCAGTCTACACGCCACACAAGCTTAATGCCTTTTGCTTCGCGAATATCTACCGCAGTTTCGTGTCCGCAGGAATTGCAATGATAACTTACAATCCACTGGCCGTCCCAATTGTCAATGTCTGTTTCGTCCTTGTTGCATTTATCACAGAATGCGCTGATAGGCCACCATTCTCCCTGAATCTTATGATCTTCGTCCCGGAATTTATCGAGTATAATTTTAAGTGCATTCCGTTGTTCCAGCGCTGTTTTAATACTTGCGGCATATTTGGAGGCACGGTAGCATTTTGCCTGGTAGATGTATTCCGGAAAGATCCCAACCAGGGGAAGCACGTTTTCTACATTAACTTCGTTATGGCGGGCATAGCTTTCGTCCCGTTCCCAGGGATCGGGTACCATGGTGATTGGAAAGCGCAGATATTTTTGCAGCTCATCCTGTTTTGGCATATTGGCCGGAACCTTGCGGAATACATCGTAATCATCCCATGAATAGATGAACCGTACTTTTACTCCCTTGTCCCTTAATGCACGGACTACCAGTTCCACCGAAATAATTTCCCGGAAGTTGCCCATGTGAACCGTTCCCGACGGAGTGATCCCCGATGCGCAGGTATAATGATCTTTTGGAGAATCTCCGGCGGATACAGAACCTTTTTCACGGATGATTTTTTCCGCATATTCATCGGCCCAATGTACGGCACGGGGTTGTTTGCTGCCGGAATCTTTTGGTGAAGTCATGCACATACCGCCTCCTGGCGGTAAACTATAATAATTTCCTTACGCTCGTGGGCGATCCCACATAATAAAAAAGTATAGCCTGAAAAAAATGGATGTGGCTAGGCGTTTCAGCATCAAGCAAGGATCTGCATTATCTTTTCCGTTTTTTCCTTTAGTTCGTTAATCGCTTCGTTTTTTGACAATGTATCATCAGGGAAAATGGGTTCTCCGAAAACCAGGGTAAGGCAGGGCTTTTTTCGTATCAACTTGTAAAAGCCGCCGGGGTCGCGGTATGTTATCTTTATGGGGAGTACCGGTACGCGGGCATCTGCGGCAAGGTAGAATGCGCCCCGCTGAAAAGTCCGCAAGTCTTTGTTGTAGTGACTTATTTCGCCTTCCGGAAAAAAAAGAACCAGCCGCCGTTCCCGTAGTTTTTTTGAAAGGGTATAGATAAACACCTGCAATTCCCGGGGAGACGAAGGGGATGGGACGGAACCAAGAATATCCACAAGCGGTCCCGCTCCTGTCATGGTAAAATTTACCGGCTTGCTTACAAAAATTAATTTACGCCGGGGAATTCCCACAGCGCATATCGGCGAATCCATTTCGTGGATATGATTGCAAATGGCAACAGCGCCGGTGTTTTTTATTTTCCGCAGATACCGCCGGTTTTTTATTTTAAGGCCAAACCAGCACCGGTTGAGTATTGCCAGAATTGGTATGGCGATAACAAAATAAAACAGGGTACAGAAAAATTCTTTCAGATAGTTATTTCTTTTTACGCGGCGGTAGTATTGTTTTAGTTTTTTATCCTCCCGGATCATCTTTTCGGTTTTAAAATCCCTGATGGTATCCTTAAACATTTTTTCAAGTTTTTTTACTGAATATTTAATATTGTAACTTTTTCCCAGCCTGGCGTATTCTTTTTCCATCCTTTCGCGTTCTTTGGGATGGTCTATCCAATAATCAAGCTTGTCCCGCAAGTTAAGATATTTTCCTTTTTTAAAAAGACTTCTTTCATCCAGGGCAAACTGGGAAGCTGCCGAAGTTTTGGAATCCGAAATGATCGGTACTTTACCGCAGGAAATGGCTTCAAGACAGGCAATACCTTCCAGTTCCGCCTCCGAGGCGTGAACATAGATGTCTGTTTTGTATATAAGATCAAGCAACTGCTCCTGAGGAATAAATGCAGTTATGAATTCCGGCGGTTTAGGCAGTGATGATCCAAGCCTAAGGTAGTATTTGTACATGGGACCCCGGCCCAAAAAATGAATCTGTATTTTATCTTTGTACTTTGAATGTCTGACTGCCTTAATTACCAGATCCTGACGTTTTTCCTCTGCCAGCCTGCCGGTCATAAGGATATGAATCGTATCAGATTCTTTTTGAACTTTTTCGGAAGGAGGAACAAAATCGCTTGATATTCCATTGGAAATAATGTGGAGCCGTGCATTGTACCTATGGCGCGCCAGTTCCCTGGCAGTAAAACGGGACGGGCAATGAATATTATCAATTTTTCTGTAGATCCAGATTCTGAAAACCAAAAATACAATACTGTTAATAAAACGCAGAAGTTTTAATTTTATGTTGTAGGTTACATTTTCCGGCTGGCAATGAAAAGCGGCGCTTGCCGGGATACCCATCTTTTTGGCCAATGCAAGGCACCGCTGTTCCATTTGCCAGGGAAATGTAAGATGCACCAGATCTGCGCCGGTAAAAGCTTCTGTAACGGTTTTTTTGTCGAATTTGGCAAAATGCATATTGTTTTTTCTGGCCACCGCAGACACGATGGGGACATGATGTTCCTTAAAGCCGTACATATCCTGTCCTTTAACGCCGATTGCTAGAATTCGAACGGTATGTCCCTGCTTTATTAGTTCTTCCCGAAAACGATGCGTCGATATAGCTGTTCCGTCAGTTTCGTGGAGGTAATTATCTTCAACAAAAACCAGGGTCATTTTGCTGTCCGAAGCTTCTCTTGAATTTGGGATTGTAAATCAAGGGCAAATTTGTTTGTTGGATAAAGAGCAAGTGATTTTTGAACCCAGGCCAATGCTTCCTCGTATCTGTTCAGGCGCAAACAGGCATAGCCAAGAGCGGAATAAACATTAAAATAAGTATCTTTTTGTAAATCTGCCTGCCCGTTAAGTATTGCTTCAAGTTCCGTTATTCCCCTTTTCGGGTCACCGAATACACCGGGACCGAATGCCCAGCGGGAGGCAAGCAGATAAAGCGCTCCGGCATTCCGGCTGTTCAGCTGGCGCGCCTTTTTGGCATTGTCTTCTACTTTAAGACCGTTCGCCATTACCCAGGCTCTGGATTTTATCATACAAAGCTGGCCGACGTTAGATGCTATCATTTCGTGGGCCTCGGCTCTGACCACGGCGGCCGCCCCGGCGCCTTCTGCCAAAGCCTGTTCCGCCAGGCTTATGCCTTTTTCATAGTGAGCTGTAGCTTCATTGTTACGGCCATGATCCTGGTAAACCCTGCCCAGAAGGTACTCGCAGCGGGAAAGCATGACATAAAGAGCAGAGCCGGTAAGGTTTTCTTTGGCCCGCCTGTCCGCTTCCTGGAACAGCCGCTCCGCTTCGGTAATGGACAAATTCTGACCGTAAACAGCGTCACGGTATGTCACAAGCCAGGATGGAATTTGCCCGTATAACGAAAGACCGGTAATAAGTACAGCCAAGGTTGTTATAATCCGTTTCATAATTATTAGGGATTAAGTATACTATATAATGCATATAAATTGCAATCTGTCTGTCACCTCCAATATTCTCTGGAAAAAAACACAAAGGCTGTCCACAGCTCCAGGCGTCCGGCGATCATAATAAACGACAGTGTCCATTTTACATAGCCGGGGAGGCTTTCAAAAATAGCGAACGGTTCCAGCGAAGCGGGATCAAGACCTATGTTTCCCAGGCTGATGAGGGCTACGGAAAAAGAAGTAATGTGATCCATGCCTGAACCGGCAATGACAAGAGAAGCGATTCCGATAAGCGCAAAGTACAGAAAAACAAAGCCCGCAACGCCGTAGACCACATCCTTCCGTCCCACTTTATTGTTGAGCCGTACGGAAAAAACTCCCCGCGGATAGAGGATCTTCTTTAGTTCATTGCCGGTTTGTTTAAAAAGAACCACATGACGAATTACTTTGATCCCGCCGGCAGTTGATCCCGAACAACCCCCGATAAACATCAGAAGAAACAACACAGCCCTGGCGAGAGGGGTAAGAAGTGATTGGCTGCCTGCAGTCATTCCGGTGGTTGTTAGTATGCTTGTTGTGTAGAAAAAAGAATTTGTTATGCTGCCGGTAGACACGGCGGCTATGATTGACGAAACAATAATTATTGAAAAATACGTACGGGCTTCGCTTGAATGCCAGACATCTTTCCATTTGCGCTGAATAAGCCGGAAAAGCAGGGCAAAATTAAAGCCCGCAATGATCATAAAAATCGTAACAATCCACATGATTACAGGTGAACTCCAGAAGGCAAGCCCTTCGTTACGGGAACTATACCCCCCTGTAGCCATAGTGGAAAAAGCATGTATGATCGCATCGAACAGATCCATGCCTGCAATACAAAGAAGGACAGCTTCAAGAGCGGTTAAACTGATGTAGATAATCCAGAGTATCTTGGCGGTTTCTGTAATTTTCGGCGTGATACGTTCCTGGTCGGGACCGGGGGCTTCCGCTTTAATAAGCTGGAAGCCTCCAGCGCCGAGAAACGGGATTAGCGCGACGGTAAGAACTACCATACCCATACCGCCAAGCCATTGGGTTTCAGCCCGCCAGAAAATCAATGATAGCGGAAGTGTTTCCAGATTGGTGATTACCGAAGTTCCCGTGGTGGTAAAGCCGGAAACGCTTTCAAAAACCGCATCGGTAAAACCGGGTATGGCGCGGGAAATAAAGTACGGCAGCGCGCCGATAAAACAGGCCGCTGTCCAGGCCAGAAACACCAGCATAAAGCCTTCTCTGGCGGAAAATCTGATTGCGATTTTTCTGGTTGTAAGGAGTATGGGCAAAGCGGCTGCTGCGGCAATGGCAATGGTTATGCAAAAAGCGCGGGTCATTTCCGTTTCTGATTGATACAAGGCGATTGCAAGCGGAAAAATCATTGTCAGGGCATAAAACAGGATCAATAAAAAAAGCAGGCGGACAATCGCTCTTTTCTTCAAGGTTTCCCCCTAACCTTGCCTGCCTCCCGTGTACGGGTTTCCGCTTTTCCAAAAATGGTTTCAATTTCCTTTTCCGTCCCGTTACGGGCAATAACAAAAAGACGGTGGCCTGCGGTATATATATAATCTCCGTGGGGGATAAAATCTTCTTCGTTTTTCCGGCTTACCAGCATCACAAGCGCCCCTTCCGGCAGATGGAAGTCTTTTAGCGAATTTCCGTCTGCACTACAGCCGGGAACAATTTCCACTTCAAGAATACCAACATTACTTTCACCCAGACTGTACACCCCTCTAATACCGCTGCCGCCGCCCGCGAAGCCGGCAACGCCGATTAGCCTGGAAAGAATTGAATCAACCACAACGTTTTTTTTCGGGATTACCACATCCACGCCAAGCTGTTTGGCAATTGCGGCATAACCGGAACTGTCGACCATGGCGATAGCCCGGGAAACCCCCCGTGATTTAAGATATACCGCGGTAATAATGTTAAGTTCCTGATGATCTGTAGCAGTAACGATTAGATCCAAATCATCTATTTTTTCTTCGGAAATAAAACTTTCATCGGAAATGTCTTCGTTAAGGATCAGCGCTTCGGGAAAACGGTTGGCAAGCTCCCTGCATATATCTTTGTTTTGTTCAATGATCATTACTTTTCTAAGGCCTCTGGGAACCAGTGTTTTTAAAAACGCTATAATACCGCCGTTTTTTTTTCCTTTGCCTGATATTTTTTCCCCGTCTTCATCAACATCCCTGGTTTCGTTTGCCTTTCGTTTTTCTTTGCTAAGCAGTCCCATGGCAATTAACGATCCAAGCCTTCCGCCTCCCACTATTCCTACTTTGTGGATTGGTTTTGACGGATAACCTGCAAGTTTAAACCCCGCATTAAGTTCTTTTTCTTTGGAAAGAAAATAAATACGATCCCCTGCCATAAGCTGGGTTATCCCCATGGGGAGTATGCTTTCCCCGTTTCGTTCAATTAAAATAATTAAGCTGTCGCCTTCGATATGTATCCGCAGATCCTTCATGATCAGTCCGTCAAAAGATGAATGGGGTGCGATGTCCATAGTTCCGATTTCGAATGGAGTGTCAGAAAAAGAAAGAATGTTACCAACAGCCCCGTGTTCAATAGCGTCCAGGGCAGAGCGGGCGGCTTCCACATCGGGGTGAATAAAAAAATCGATGCCCATAGGCGATGAATTATTTATTCCAACCTGGTTTTGAAAATTCCTCCTGACATATTCATCGTTCCGCACTCGGGCAATTTTCAGAAGCTTTGGATAGCGGGCAGCCAGGCCGCAGATGATCATGTTTACTTCATCCGAACCGGTAACGCAGATCAAGGCGTCGGCTTTGGCAACTCCTGCCGATTCCAGTGCGCTGAGCGAATTCCCTTCGTCATGAAGAGCCATGCAATCCAGACGGTTTGATACGTGACGGGCCCGCTCTTCGTTTGATTCGATTATGGCAATGTTGTGTTTTTCTTCTATTAAATAACGGGCCACCTGGGTTCCAACAAGCCCTGCTCCCACAATAATTATACGCATTTGTTTAAGTATAATGTTGAAAACAGAATTCTGCTATTACCCGGGAAGGCCGGCTTGATCTGTAATGTCTTGTTGCCGGTATTGACCGTGTTCAATTTTTGGGTGTAATCTTAATAAAATGAACAAAAAGGGGAACAAAATGAAAAAATTTTTCTGTGCAGCAGCGGTATTGTTACTGATGGGAATTGTTCTTTCGTGCAGTAAGACGGATGACAACACTGTTATCATTTATACCAGTACCGAGGATTTCCGTACCGAACATATGCAGGATTTGCTCAGGGAAAAGTTTCCGGACTATGATATTACCTTGCAGGTTCTGTCAACCGGAAATCATGCGGCAAAACTTAAGGCAGAAGGAACACAAACAGAAGCCGATATTATTTTGAATCTGGAAACCGGTTATCTGGAAGGTTTGCAGGATATTCTGGCTGATCTGTCTTCGTATAATTTATCTGAATTCCTTCCCGAGCTGGTTCCCCCTTCCAGGTGTTTTTTGCCCTGGGACAAATCATCCGGGGCCATTGTAATTAGCCGGGCGAAACTTGAAAGCTTGGGGATTCCCGTTCCCGCTTCCTATCAGGATCTTTTGAATCCGGTATATAAAGGACTTATTTCCATGCCGAATCCCAAAACTTCCGGTACGGGTTATATGTTTTTGGTTAGCTTGATCAACGCATGGGGCGAAGATGCAGCTTATGCCTACTTTGACAGTCTTGCGGAGAATATTCTGCAATTTACTACTTCCGGTTCCGGCCCGGTGAATGCGCTTATCCAGGGCGAGGTTGCCATAGGTCTGGGAATGACCCTGACAGCGGTTAATGCTATCAATACCCGTGGCGTTTCTCTGGAACTACTCTTCTTTGCCGAGGGTGCACCCAGCATAACCACGAGTTTTGGAATCATCAAGGGGAAGGATGCCCGGCCTGTTGTTAAGGAAGTTTTTGAATTTGTTATAACAAAACTGGTAAAAGACGACAAGGAACTATACTGCCCGGAACCGGTAATGGTGAACCAGTCCAATAATATTCCAAATTATCCCCGGAACATTCCCTACGCAGAAATGACCGGGGTCTACGATTTGGCCCTGAAAGAACGGCTTCTGGAAAAATGGAAATATTAAGGCAGGGGGATAACTATGTCGGTTAAACTGGAGATACAAAATCTGACGCAGGTTTTTAACCGGTATGAAGTGCTTCACGGTCTTAATTTTACCGTGAACGACGGGGAGTTTCTTTCTATTCTGGGACCTTCCGGCTGCGGTAAAACCACGATTCTGCGAATTCTGATCGGACTGTTGTTTCCGACATCAGGGCGGATTCTTAAAGACGGAAACGACATTACGGCCGTTCCCGCATCAAAGCGAAATATGGGCATTGTTTTCCAGAACTACGCTTTGTTTCAGAACATGAGTGTTTTGGGCAATGTAGAATACGCGCTGAAATTCAACAAAGAGTTAAAATCCCGTTCACGGGCAATTGCCGAGAATATTATTGAACAGGTTGGTTTAAGCGAACATATCCAGAAAAAGCCCTACAAACTTTCCGGCGGCCAGCAGCAACGGGTTGCCATAGCCCGGACTCTGGCCTGCAACCCGGAGATTATTCTTTTTGACGAACCGATGTCCGCCCTGGATGCAGCAACACGGCTCCTGCTACGGGATGAAATCAAACGAATACAGAAACAATTCCGTTCCACAATGATCTACATTACCCATGATCAGGAGGAAGCTTTTGCCCTTTCGGACCGCATCATGGTGATGAATGACGGGACAATTCAGCAGCTTGACTCGCCGAAAGCGATTATTTCAAATCCGGCAAATGGTTATATCAGTGAATTTGTTATTAACAATCTCTCCCTTAAGATCAATTCACTTGCCAAATATGTGCAGCCGGAAGCGGCTGCGCCGCCATTGGAAACGGTGTTATGAGTATTACGCTTAACTCTATTCATTCCGGATCTTTTCGCCGTTCGGATACGGTTAAGCTGCTTTTGGGAATATTCCTCTTTGTTACGGTAATTTGCCCATTGGGGACAATGCTGATAAATATGGCAGGATCGGATATTGCCGGTGTTCTGCAATCGCCGCGGTTTAAAGAGGCGCTTATAAATTCTATTTTCGCAACCGGAACAGCTACGGTAATTTCCATTGCCCTTGCATGGGGATTCGCCCTTTGTACGATCCGCACAAATATGCACTTTCGGGAAATGATTCCTGTTTTTGTTACCCTGCCCATGCTTATCCCTTCTATTTCTCACGGAATGGGGCTGGTACTGCTTCTGGGCGCAAACGGAATTATCACCCGGTTTTTTGGTTTTTCCGGCACCATTTATGGATTTCATGGCATTGTATTGGGATCGGTATTTTATGCATTTCCGGTTGCGTTTCTTATGATGTCGGATATTCTTAAATACGAGGACGGTTCTCCCTACGAAGCTGCCGCTGTATTGGGGATTCCCCGTGCAAATCAGTTTTTTTCCATCACTTTTCCCTATTTACGCAAGCCGCTTATTTCTGTGATTTTTGCGGTGTTTACCCTGATTTTTACCGATTACGGTGTTCCTCTGATGATAGGCGGCAGGTTCATAACCCTGCCGGTACTGATGTACCAGGAGGTGATCGGTCTTTTAAATTTCAGCCGCGGCAGTGTGATCGGTTCGTTTCTCCTTATTCCGGCGGTTGTAGCTTTTATTTTTGACCTGTTAAACAGTGATCGGGCAAATCAGAGTTTTGTAATTCAGGCAAGGACCAAGACGGAAAATCGTTTGCGCGATATCGCCGCCTCCTGTTATGCGCTGTTGATCTGTGTTGTTATCGCCCTGCCGCTGGCGGTTTTTGCCCTTCTTACTTTTATCAACAGTTATCCGGTTGACATGGCCATGTCGTTCCGCAATATCACAAAAACCATGAACATGGGCGCAGGGCGGTACATGGCCAATTCGATGATCATCGCCGCATTTGTTTCGATTCTGGGGACAATCCTGGCATGGATCACCGCTTATTTTACCGCACGTACTTCCGGCAAGTTCTCGCGTATACTGCACCTTGTTTCCATTACATCGCTGGCAATTCCGGGAATGGTGCTGGGTCTGTCATACGTTCTGTTTTTTAAAGGTTCTTTTATTTACGGCAGTCTTGCCATGCTGATTCTTGTAAACACGATTCACTTTATGGCGTCTCCCTACCTGATGGCGTATAACTCTTTGGGAAAACTTAATATTAACCTGGAAGATGTCGGCCGGACATTGGGTATCGGCCGCTTCCGCATTATCCGCGATGTACTTATCCCCCAGACCAGGCTGACCATTCTGGAAATGCTTTCCTACTTTTTTGTCAATTCCATGATAACCATATCCGCCGTGTCGTTTTTAAGCACCGTGCGAAACCGGCCTCTTTCCCTGCTGATCACCCAGTTTGAAGCGCAGCTTTTTTTGGAAGGAGCTGCATTTGTTTCGCTCCTTATTCTGGGTTGTAATTTGCTGGTAAAATACGCTGTATATATTATTGCCAAATTAATGAATCGGCAGAGCGGGCAGCAATGAAATTAACGCGGGCCCAATTTGATGTTCTTACTTTTCTGGAATGGGAAAAAGAAGATAAAAACCTGACCCAGCGGAATATAGCCCGACTGACCGGTCTTTCGGTAGGCACAGTAAATAAAACGCTTGCCAATTTGAGCGAAAACGGTATGATTAAAAACAACCGTCCGAGTGCGGCGGGCCTGCAAGCCCTTGAACCGTACCGCGTCAGACGGGCGGTTTTTATTTCAGCAGGATTTGGATCCCGGCTGGTTCCCATTACTCTTAATACACCCAAGTCTCTGGTTCGTGTTAAAGGCGTCCGTATTATTGATACGCTGCTTGATGCGGTATGTGCAGCGGGCGTTGAGGAAATTATAATAGTCCGGGGCTATTTGGGCGAACAGTTTGATCAATTAAAATACAAGTATCCGAAGATTCAATTTCTGGAAAATCCCCTGTACAATGAATCGAATAACATTTCTTCTATGATGTGTGCCCGCTTTCTGCTGCAGAACGCGTATGTGCTGGAATCGGATTTGTTGCTTAATAATCCCGGACTGATATGCAAGTACCAGTATACAAGCAATTATCTGGGTGTTCCCGCCGAACGCACCGACGACTGGTGTTTCGAAACCCGCAACGGAATCATCACACGGATAAGAGTCGGCGGGCGGAACTGTCATCATATGTTCGGTATTTCCTACTGGAATCAAACAGACGGTGCAAAGCTGGCCGATCATATTAAACAGGTTTACGAAATGCCCGGCGGCAAGGAACGTTACTGGGATCAGGTGGCGCTGGAATATTTTGTCAAAGATTACGTTGTTGAAGTGCGGGAATGTACATTTGACGATATTATCGAGGTCGATACCTTTAACGAGTTAAAAAAGCTGGATGAGACGTATCAGGTGTAATGTGACAAATGTCATATTTAGGCGCCATTTGTACCGAAACATATGCTAATTTTGCCGATTCTTATAAAAACGCTTCCATATTTAGCCGAAAATAATATAATATAATAATGCTCTTTCATTCATAAAGGAATCCATTATGATTAACAAAAAGCCTGTGTTTTTAGCGCTGGTTTTCTTTACCGGAATTGGCATGGTGCTGGCTGATTTTCTGCTTTTGCTCTTTTTTGAACATTCCCTTTCACATATTCTTATCCGGTTCGGCCTTCCTGCACTGGTTTTTGTTATTGTATACAGTGTCATTTTGGGGCAGAAAGCCCGGTGTTTTGCCCCTGCTTTTTTTCAGGGTGTTTCCCGGGAAGAATCAATAAACCGGCTTAAAATTATCGGTTCCGTACCAATTAAGATGATCGCCATGAATGTGGTGTTCCATCTTATGTTCCTGTCGGCCATGTTCTTTCGCAACGAGTATCTGGGCATCGATCCTGCCGACAAAACCCCGCTGTTTCTGGCGGCATTGTCCTTCGGTATGCTGGTAGGAACCTTTATCTATGTGATGGGAGACGGCCTGGTCTCCCGGACACTTATTGACCATAACATCACCGTCTATCCCCGCGATCTCAGGGAGAACCGGCTGGAACTCAAGGCCTTCATTATTCCTGTTGTGGTAGCTCTGATGACTATCCTCTTTACCGGGGCTGTTGTTACCATAAGCCACGGTGATTCAAAAGGTATTGCAGTCCCCCTGATTGTCTTCTTTTGCTGCGTTACGGCCTTGGCCTTTTGCCTTAAGAAGAACGCTTCGGTAACCTACTCATCGGTTGTTGCGCAGCTGGAAAATCTCTCTTCAGAACGAAAAGATCTGACACGGCGCATCACCGTCTGTTCCGTGGATGAATTGGGCACAATAGCCGGAATGGTGAATTCTTTTTGCGAACATTTGGGCGGGGGAATAAAGGACATTAAAGGCGGTCAGCAGGAACTTTCCGCAGTGGGGAACCGGCTACAGGAAAATGCTTCTGGCATGGCGGATTCCGTTACCCGGATTTCGGCTGCTGCCGGACAGGTTCTTGAAAAAACCAAAGACCAAATGGAAAGCGCCAATACATCTTCTCAGACCATACACCGCATTACCGGACATATCAAAGACCTCGAAGAATCTATCAACGTCCAGACATCCAGTATGAGTCAGGCTTCCTCCGCTGTGGAAGAAATGGTGGGGAACATATCTTCTATCGGTTCGGTAACGGAAAAAATGGCGTCCCAGTTTGAGACAGTCGGAGAGGCCGCCGGCGAAGGAAGCCGCATCCAGAAACAAAGCGGAGAGCGTGTTCGTGAAATCGTAGAGCAGTCGGAGAGCCTGCAGGAGGCAAACAAAATCATCGCAACCATTGCTGCCCAGACAAACCTTCTTGCGATGAACGCCGCTATTGAGGCGGCGCATGCAGGCGAAGCGGGCAGGGGATTCTCTGTGGTTGCCGATGAAATCCGCAAGCTGGCGGAGAATGCCTCAACCGAGTCCAAAAAGATTGGCACCGAACTCCGGCAAATTGCCGGAACCATTGACTGCATTGTTAAGGATGCCGAAGCGTCGGGAAACGCCTTTGCCGAGGTTTCCGACCGGATTAACGAAACTGAAAAACTGGTTATTGAAGTTGACAACGCCATCCGGGAACAAAAAACCGGCGCAGGCCAGGTAATGGAGTCCTTGCGGGCAATGAACGACCACACCGCAAAGGTCAGCGAAGGTTCGCAGGAAATGAGCCGCGGCAATGAGACCATGCTTCAGGAAATCGAAGCTCTCCAAAACAGCGCCGGGGAAATTTCGTCCAGCATGGAAAAAATAACCGGA
This sequence comes from Treponema sp., assembly GCA_009782495.1. Lineage (GTDB taxonomy): Bacteria > Spirochaetota > Spirochaetia > Treponematales > Breznakiellaceae > WRIV01. The sequence goes on along the minus strand of WRIX01000021.1, from coordinate 5,075 downwards.
GGCATCAACACCATCAACATCGGTGCGCAGGAAGTTTCGGGCCTTGCTGCAACCGCCCATACTTCCATTGGCAGAATTTCTGATATTGCCGACGGGTTTGATGTGTAGTAGTATTTAATAGCCATGAATTTGTTCCTTATGGCAGGATAGGCCCTCCTGTTCAAGCCGGCAAAAGGGCTTCAATATTTTTAAAAAATTCCATAGAATTGACTAATAAGATGTATATAGAGAGATAAACATGAAGTTAATACATTCGCTCAGATTCCAGTTTATTACCCTTTTTTCTGTTTTTATTATTGCCCTGATCGGGATAACATCCATACTGGAAATAGGGCAGCTTGCAAAAGAAGTTGCTGGCACATTTTCCTTGCAGGGTATTCATATAGTGGAAAAAGCGGCTTCCATTGTTGACGGAGATTCCTTTGAGGCGCTGGCTAAATCCCTGGATGGCGACGATCCTTTTTATGAAGAAACCAGGATCCGGCTCCTGGAAATTAAGGAACTGGCCGGATGCCTTTTTCTTTATACTATGGCTCCGGTAAATGGCGATATCTGGCAGTTTGTCATAGACGGAAGCGCCGAGCCTGACGATGAAGACAATTTTTCCGCCCTTGGGGACGAAGAAGATACCACTGAATATGATGATGCATTTAAAAGGGTATTGGTATCGGGAGAAACCGAATTCGCCGATCTGGTATATCAGGAAGGATGGGGCTGGCTTATTACCATTTACACCCCAATCAAAAACTCCGCCGGAAAAATCGTTGGAATAGCTGCCTGTGATTTTGACGGAACATTTCTCCATAATAGCCTTAACGAAAATATCAGACGGCAGATAGTTATCGGCGGAATTTCCGTCTTCCTGGGGCTTGTGCTGCTGGTGTTCTTTTTACGGAAGATTTTTACACCCCTGGGCAGCATTAATGCCATATTAAAGGAAATCTCCCTTGGAGAAGGGGACCTGACCCGCACTATCGTTATTAATTCAAAGAGCGAAATCGGCGACCTTTCCCATTACTTTAACCGGACTCTGGAAAAAATAAAAAACCTTATTGTGATTATCAAAGAGCAGTCATTGACCCTCTCCGATACGGGCAATGAACTTGCCGGCAATATGGCGGAGACCGCCGCCGCAATCAACGAGATCACTGAAAATATCCAGGCTATCAAAAGCCGTGTTTTAAGCCAGAGCGCCGGCGTTACCCAAACCCATGCAACCATGGAACAGGTTGTTACCCATATCAACAGGCTTGACGGACTGGTGGAAAAGCAAAGCACCAATGTTTCCAGCGTCTCCACCGCTATCGAGGAAATGGCGGCCAGTATACAGTCGGTTACAGCAACGCTCTCCGACAATGCCGCCAATGTTCTGACTCTGCGGGGCGCTTCCGAAGCAGGCCGCGGCGGATTGCAGGAAGTGGCGGCGGACATACAGGAAATCGCCCGCGAGTCCGAAGGGCTTCTGGAAATTAACTCGGTAATGGAAAATATCGCCAGCCAGACAAGTCTGCTTTCCATGAATGCCGCTATCGAAGCAGCCCATGCCGGAGAAGCGGGCAAGGGTTTTGCGGTAGTAGCCGGTGAAATACGAAAACTGGCGGAAAATTCCAGCAAACAGTCCAAGACCATCATCGAAGTATTAAAAAAAATAAAAGGATCGATAGACAAAATTACCGGATCAACGGAAAATGTACTCGCCAGGTTCGAAGCCATTGATTCAAGCGTTAAGATCGTGTCGGAGCAAGAGGCGCATATCCGCGGTGCAATGGAAGAACAGGGAACAGGGAGCCGGCAAATCGTTGACAGCGTTACCGGAGTAAACGAGCTGACGCGGCAGGTAAAGAGCGGCTGCGATGATATGCTTGAAGGCAGCAAAGAAGTTATACAGGAGAGCGAGAACCTGGGAACGGTGACACAGGAGATTACGCAGAGCATGAACGAGATGGCTTCGGGTGCCGAACAAATGAATGTCGCCGTTCTTCATGTGAACGAGATTAGCGACAGGAACCGTAAAAATATTGCTCTTTTATTGGAAGAAGTTTCACGCTTTAAGGTTTAAACAGTGTTAGCAATATAAGGAGAAAGAGAAATGAAACTTAAATTTAAACTGAGTTTTATGATGATCAGCATTATGATGGTAGTAGTAGCCGGAATTTCAATGCTGCTTTTGTACGAGTCTTCCGACAGTACCAAAGAGCTGAGTATCGAGAATTTGTACCGCCTCGCCGCACAGCAAGCCGATTGGTGGTCGGGCAGAGAAGACGGTTATATGAGGGTTATCAAAACTCTCGCCAATGTAATGGCGGATTATGAAAGTATGCCGGAGGATACCCGGCGGAACCGCTTTGATGCAATGATCGAGGCTACGCTTCTGGCCGAACCAAGCGTTATTGGAATGTTTACCATCTGGAAGCCCAATGCGGTGGACGGAATGGACAGTCAGTATATCGGGCGTATCGGCTCGACGGCGACCGGGCAGTACGCCATCGGCTATCTTAAGGAATACGGTAAAACGGAAGCGATTCTGAGTTCTCAGGTTGATGCGACTATGGAGCGCATAACAGGACCTTTGGCAAAAAAAGACCGCATTGACCCGCCGCATAAACGAACAATGGAAGGGAACGAAATAGTATGCGTTATTATGCAGACCCCCATCACAAACCGCCAAACCGGCGAAATAGTCGGGGGAGTGGGGCTTATGCTGAATACCGGTATGGGGCAGACGGTCCTGGAACGGACAATGAAGGAGTATCCTGAAATAGTCGCAATGTCGATGTATACCGGGAACGGTACGATTCTCGGCAGCGGATTTCCTGATCGGATAGGGAAAAATCTGACCGAGGCGGATACGGTATATGCCGAACATATGGAGGAGGTCGTCAGCGCCGTGCGTAACGGTGAAAATTATGATTGCCGTGTATATTCTGCCGCTCTTGGAACAAACCTTGAAGTGGTACTGCGCCCCATTATCATAGGCGACTCCGACAACAAATGGTCAATAATGATAGGGACAACGGAAAAGTACATGATGAGAGAAGTAACCAGGCTTACCAGAAATACCATTGTCGTAGCGGCGATAGCAATTTTGATTACCGCGGCGATATTGTTCGTTGTTCTCAGTTCTGTTACCAAACCTGTTGTAAAAGTTGCGGAAACCCTTAAAGATATCTCCGAAGGCGAAGGGGATTTAACGCGGTCCATAACAACAAGTTCAAAGGATGAAATAGGCGACCTTGCCAGATATTTTAACATGACACTGGATAAAATTAAAAAAATGGTCTTCTCCATCAAAAATGAATCGGGAGTGCTATCTGACATCGGCACCGACCTTTCAACCCATATGACCGAGACTGCCGCCGCCATAAACGAGATTACCGCTAACATACAAAGCATAAAAAGCCGCGTATTGAACCAAAGCGCAAGCGTCAGCGAAACTCATGCGACAATGGAACAGCTTGTAGTTAATATCAATAGACTTGACGGGCTTGTTGAAAAACAAACCGCCAATGTTTCCAACGCTTCGTCGGCTATTGAGGAAATGGCAGCTAACATTCAGTCGGTTATTACAACTCTTACCAACAACGCTACCAATGTTCACACTTTGCAGGAAGCGTCCGAAGCAGGCCGCGGCGGGCTGCAGGAGGTTGCATCCGATATTCAGGAAATTTCCCGCGAGTCGGAAGGGCTTTTGGAGATTAACTCGGTAATGGAAAATATCGCCAGCCAAACCAACCTGCTTTCGATGAACGCTGCAATAGAGGCGGCCCATGCCGGAGAAGCGGGCAAGGGCTTTGCCGTTGTAGCCGATGAAATCCGCAAACTGGCGGAAAGTTCCGGCGAACAATCCAAGACCATCGGTAATGTCTTAAAGAAGATTAAAAGCTCAATCGACAAGATCATGAGCTCCACCGAAACCGTACTTGCCAGATTCGAGGCGATAGACTCAAGCGTTAAAATTGTGTCGGATCAGGAAGCGCAAATCCGTAATGCGATGGAGGAACAGGGAGAGGGCAGCAAGCAAATTGTTGAAGGGATCATGCAGGTGAACGAAATAACCCATCAGGTTCAAAGCGGTTCCCACGAAATGCTGGAGGGTGCAAAAGAAGTCATAACCGAAAGCACTAACCTTGAAAAAGCGACACAGGAAATCACTTCGGGCATGAACGAAATGGCTTCCGGCGCTGACCAGATTAATGTTGCTGTCAACCACGTCAACGAGATAAGCGGAAAAAACCGTGAAGGCATTGGCACCTTAATAAAAGAGGTTTCCCGGTTTAAGGTGGAATAACAAAAATTCCAATTTACCGCTGAGCATCTGTCATTCACATTGTCTGCGTTAAGCCTGGGAAAGGGCTGAGTAACCTCTGTAATTATTTTATATGTTACCATGCCGCTTCCCACAGCCAACGTCCGGGAGCACAGCGGGGTAGCAAAAACACTCCTGTCGGACTGAACGCATCAATTTTCCCCTATCGGTGGGGGAAAGAACACCCATTCAGACCATGACGGTCGAGGCTGCTGTCAACGCACACTTTGGTGTGGCATCTTCTTCACCTCGCCGAATGGTCTTCATGGCTAACCTTCCCCCCACCTATGTGGCAACATTATCCCCGGTGCGTTCAGTTCGGCAACGATAAAGTAATTGTACCCCTACTGCGCCCCGGTATTGGCTATAGGTAGCGCCTTTATTGCCTATCAAAAGAGTACGGCATCTAAGTGTTTTCAGCCCTTTCCCGGCATTATTCCAGGTCATGGTATGCAAGATGCTCAGCAGTCAATTACCGCATACATCCATCATGTAAACCTCAGTCTGCCGTTGAGCCTGATATTTGATTAACTGAACAATTGCCTGGAAAGGGGTGGGCGCAAGTTCTCGCCAAAGCGCCAGGCCGCAAAGAAGAAGAGCCTCACGCAAAGACGCAGGGATCGCAGGGGAGAATGTAAATAGTTTACTCTTAATTAAAAAGCGATTAAAAAAAAGCAGCGTTTAAAACTAGCACTTTATAGCCTTATAGCCAAGCGCCAGCAATGTATGAATAATGACATAGAATTTAACACTTATCAAGTAAGATTTT
>WRIX01000020.1:20866-31280 GCA_009782495.1 Treponema sp. | reverse complement strand
TGCCTGGATCGGTTATCAGTATTGGATTTATGTCGTTTTATAATAACAGGCTGACAAGTGTAACCCTGTCAAGCTCTCTTGCTTCTATTGGGATGAGTGCATTTGCCCAGAATAAACTTAAAAGCATAACCCTGCCCGGTTCACTTACCTATATCGGTGATGGGGCATTCAGAAGGAATCTGCTGGATAGTGTTACTGTTCCCTGGACGGTTAAGAACTTTAACAGCCGTGCGTTTGATACCTATGTAAAAATAATGTGGCAATGAGGCTCTCTATGGGAAGCCTTATTATGGATTTAGCCCAGGGAGGTTCCATTCCTTGGGGATTTTTGTCGGCTGACCATTACTGTCTACAAAGGCCCATGTAACTTTTGCCTGAACAACAAGATCATCTCCATGCCGTATTTCCTGGACAATTACGCCGCTTACCGCTCCCTTTTTTACCGGCCAGGATTTTATCGTCAGCACATCATCCGGTTTGGCGGGTTTTTTATAGTCAATCTCGATCCTGGCAACAAAAAGTCCATAGCCCGCTTCTATTGCAGCATAATAATCAAAGCCAATCGCTTTTAAAAATTCATACCGGGCATATTCAAGGTAGTTAAGATAATTTGCATTGTTTACATGGTTATAGCTGTCGCACTCATAGGTGCGGACAGTCAGGGTACATTCGCATATCACAGCTTAACTATAAATAAAAATGTGATTATAATCAAGTGAACCCAATTAACGATGGAGCCGGATATGTTCCGTTATTGTCCCTCCTGCGCTTCGGAAAGAATACGTTTTGAGCAAAACAGAATTTTCCGGTGCCCCGGCTGCGGTTTTACCTATTATCACAACACAGCTGCCGCAACGGCTTGTATAGTCCGTACCAACACGGGTCTTCTTTTCCTTGTCCGCAACAGAGATCCCGGAAAGGGAAAACTGGACCTTCCCGGCGGCTTTATCGACCCCGGAGAAGGAGCGATGGACGGATTGTGCCGGGAATTTATGGAAGAGTTGGGGCTTAATATAAAAGCTGAGGAATTAAAACTCTTTGCATCCTTCCCCAACATATACCCCTATAAAAATATCTCCTATAACACCTGTGACCTTTTCTTTTATCTGGATGCCCCGGATTTAACCGAAAAAGACTTACAGTTGGAAGAAGCCGAAATTTCCGGAGTACAGCTTATTAAACCGGAAAATCTTGACATAGAAAGAATAGCCTTTGAATCGGTAAAAAAAGCAATCAAGGTATATCTAAAAATAACAAATTAAAACAGGCCGTCAGGGATGACAACCCGTATAAAAAATGTCCAGTTTGTCTACAAACTGGAACGATATGGATGTGCGCCTTGACACAGATGTCATTTTTTGAGCATGGTTAAGTATGCTGAGTTGTTCTACCGGCGATTACAAAGCCCTTCCCAAAGAATACCGCAAAGCTGCGGAAGCCCTTTTTCCGCCGGTGCAGAATGCAGGGCCGGAGAACAACCCCAATTTGCCGTCCCAACCGGCAATTCTTGGCTTTGCCGATAAATTGGGTGTTGGAACAGATTACCGTAAACTGGATACAGGCTGGAAAAACACAGAAGAACTGGAAAGTTTTCTTCTTTCATTCAGGAATAACCTTGACCTTTTAATTCAGAAAACCTGGGTGGAAAAAGCCGATGAAGACCGCAAGGAAAAACTGCTGGACAGAGTCCCCGGTTTTATCGACATCATTAAAAAAGGCGATTTTACCAAAGCGCTGGGAGAATTTGGAACAATATTGGAAGAACTGGCCTGGCTCCTCTTTGGTTCCCAAAGTCATAAAGAAGATTTTTTTGATTATGCCTTCCGTATTGATCATCAATTGGGACTCTTCTGGTGGTATGGGGGACAGTTGGGACACTTACTTTCTCTGGGAACCGGCGATGAAAAGATCCTCAAGGCAATATTGCTTCTAGGTCTCTGCTACCTGACCGACTTTTAAAACTTTTTAAAAACTTATGGGGTCTTCATCATGTGCATGAACGAAACAAACAATGCAGAGGGAACCGCTGGAGGATCTGATTTTATCAGTGATTTTATCAAAGAAGATCTTGCATCCGGCCGTTATAGCTATGTACATACCCGCTTTCCTCCCGAACCGAACGGCTGGTTGCATATAGGGCATTGCAAAGCCATGACGGTGGACTTTGTTATGGCAGAGCGTTTCGGCGGGAAATGCAACCTCCGCTTCGATGATACCAACCCGGAAAAAGAAGACATCTCCTATGTAGAGGCAATTAAGCGCGATGTCAAATGGCTTGGTTTTGACTGGGAAGACCGGGAATACTATGCATCGGACTACTATGAATATCTTTATGATTTAGCGGTAAAGATAATCAAAAAAGGCCATGCCTATGTGGATGATCTTACGGAAGAACAAATAAGCGAATACCGGGGCACGGCGGTTCCCGATAAGAACAATATTACCCATACCCCCCCGGGACGGAACAGCCCTTACCGTGACCGCAGTGCGGAAGAAAACCTGGAACTCTTTGCCGGAATGCGCGAAGGAAAATATAAAGACGGCGAAAAAACCCTGCGGGCAAAAATTGATATGTCCCACCCGAATCTCCTGATGCGGGATCCCGTAATGTACCGTATACGCAGGGACACTCATTACAGGACGGGAAACAAGTGGTGTATTTATCCCATGTACGATTTCCAGCACCCTCTGTCTGATGCAAAGGAAGGAATTACCCATTCATTGTGTTCATTGGAATATGAAATTCACCGGCCACTTTATGAATGGTTTATAAAGGAAGCGGAAGTTTTTCCTTCCCGCCAAATAGAATTTGCCCGGCTTAACCTGACTCACACGGTACTCTCCAAGCGTTACCTTCTTACCCTTGTACAGGAAAAACATGTTTCCGGCTGGGACGATCCGCGAATGCCCACCCTTGCCGGCCTTCGCCGCCGCGGTTATACACCGGCAGCCCTGCGGAATTTTGTTTCACAAATCGGCATCGCCAAAACGGACAGTACCGTGGACATCGCCTTTCTTGAGTACTGCCTGCGCGAAGACCTTAACAAGACAAGCCGCCGTGTAATGGCGGTGCTAAAGCCGCTTAAACTAATCGTAGAAAACTGGCCGGAGGGAAAAGCCGAAAAGCTGGAAGCAATAAACAACCCTGAAGATGAAAAGGCCGGAACACGCACCATACACTTTGGAAAAGAATTGTGGGTTGAACGGGATGATTTTGAAGAAAACCCGCCGCCCAAGTATTTCCGGCTTTTCCCCGGTAACGCTGTACGGCTCCGCTACGGTTATATTGTTACCTGTACCGGCTGTGACAAAGATGCCGATGGAAATATAATTGCCGTTCGCTGTACTTATGATCCGGAAACAAAAGGAGGCAATGCTGCGGACAACCGCAAGGTTAAGGGAACAATCCACTGGCTCAATGCGGCGGATGCCATTCCTCTGGAGATCCGGCTTTACGATTATCTTTTTACCAGCGAAAAACCGATGGAATCTTCCTTTAAACCCGACGGAACTGCAGAAACATTTCTTGATAAACTGAACCCCTCATCGCTGGAAGTAATCTCCGGCGCATACGGTGAAAAATGTTTGGCAGAAGCAAAAACGGGCGAACGCTTCCAGTTTGAACGTCTTGGTTATTTTGTAAAGGATTGTCCCGCCATACCTGTAACAGAAGCAGCAGATTCCGGAACCCCTGTATTCAATAAAACTGTGGGACTTCGGGATACGTGGGCCAAGATCATTAAAAAAGGGTGATACATTTTATCGGCCCTACGCCGTGTTAAGGATTAAACGCCTCGATTAATTTGCCCAGCCTGTACTCCGCCTTTTTTTCGGCTTTGCGGAATTCTTCTGCTATGGTTTTTACCAAAGCAAAATCACCGCATTCCATGGCAGCAAAAACCGGCGCATACTGTAAAACCCTTTCAAAGGACTCTTTGTTAAACCATGTAACATCATCAAAAACATTGATTCCCAAAATCTGCCGGAAATCATCGGCGCTGTAATTTTCCAGAAGGATGCTCTGAGCCATTTCTTTTATTGCTTTTTTTGTAAGTGTTTTTTTCGCTGTTACTGTTTCCTTGGTTGCATCTTCCTGTTTTTCTGGTTTTTCTTTTTGCGGAGTCTCTGTTGTTCCCGTACGGATAAGTACGGCCTTCATAATTTCCACACTATGCCAGGCGTTTTCTCCGTCTATTCCCAGTCGGCAAAGGATCTCCTTTAGTTTGCGATCCAACTCCCAATGACTAACCAGCGACACAGCGTCTTTTCCGTTTCCGCCAACAATCAGTTTTAACAAAGCCAATGATGCATAAGCATAAGCAATTGCTGCCAGTTTATTATTTGCCAATGAGGTATTTTTCGGCAGTTTTGCAGTTTTGCTTTGTTGTTCAGAGAACTCAGTAGGTATAGGAATCATTCGTTCAAGGTATGCGGAAAAATCATCCCAAACTTTTTCCGGCTCAGATAATTTTTGTTTTTCGGCGCCATTTACAGCCCCGGGCTTTGTCCTGGCTTTTTTTGCGGCTTTAGCGCCGGCAGTTCGTTCCGGCATGGCAGTGGGTTTTGTCCAGGGCGCATAAACACCGGCGCCATCAATAAATTTCCGGGCAGTTTCGGCAAATTCCAATACCAGCGGTTTTAAATCCGCCGGATCAATGCCAGGTTTGAAAATTTCACTGTAACGGTAGTAGAGTTCACCAAGAACAATGTCCATCTTTGCGGAATTAAGATCATGCACACCTTTTCCGCCAAGATCATGATGAATACGGGCCCAGGTACCTTGTTCATCATCTTTTACTTCATGTATATCAATATAAACCTGGGCTTCGTAACCGTTTAGAGCGGCAAAGAACCCATGTTCTGCAATGTCTTTGGAAGAACGGATAAACCAAAGGCCGCTTCGCTGTTCACGAAGTATGGCAAAACAATCAGTTTCTCCGTGCAGGCCCAGAGCAAAACAAAGGCTGTCCCACCGGACTGTTCCGTCTTTTTGCGGAATACCAACGGCGCCATCTTTAATCCAGCCGGAAGCTTGATCATAACTGTTATTGAAAAGAATCAGGGAGCGTTCATTGCCGGCGCGGTTTGAATAGGCAAATACATTTTCGTTTGTAAAGCCGTTGTTAATAAAGTCGTAGAGGCAGAAATCCTCACTCCCGGAAAAAAGATAGCGTTTTTTTAACAGCGGAAAAATTTCGCGTTCATGGCGATCGACCAAATAGCCGTCGGGTTGTTCATCCCTATAGGAACGGCGGTATTCCATGCCGTACTTTTCTTCAAAGCCTTCGATTTGGCCGTGTCCGAACATGGGAAGTCCCGGCATGGTTACAAGAAGCGTACAAATGCCAAAGTATTTGTCTCCTTTTCCGAACTGTGCCACGGCTGTTTCTTCGTCGGGGTTGTTCATAAAGTTGACAAAGCGTTTAAGTATTTCCGGATCGAATTCCAGGGTGTTTTTAATCGTGTCCCGGTATTTTGCATTTTCTTCTTTTTTAAGCATATTCATAAAGGCCGAGTTATACACACGGTGCATACCAAGGGTGCGGACAAAGTAACCTTCCATCATCCAGAATGCTTCGGCAAGCAGCAGGGTATGCGGCGCTTCTTCGGCACAGCGATCTACCACTTCCCGCCAGAATTCATTGGGAATACGGCGGTTGAATTCTTCGGTGGTAATGGCATGTTCCGCACGGCTGGCAATGTCGCCGCCGTGTCCCGGCTCGGGATACCATAACCGCTGGATGTGGCGTTTTGCAAGCGTCATGGCAGCATCAAAGCGGACAATGGGGAACTGCTGGCACACGCCGACAATGGTTCTGATGACAGCTTCCCGTGCTTCGGGATTAAGAAAGTCTATCTGAGCGGTATCGTTCCACGGCATGGAAGTGCCGTCGTTACCGTGATAGATAAACCTGGTTTCTCCTGTTTGGTTGTCAATACGGCGGAACACCACTGCCGCATCGGTACGGTTAAAATAATTTTCTTCTATCTGAACGGTGATATCGTCCCGGCCCGAAAGGTTTCCGCAGTTAAAGCTGTATTGGGGATACGGCGAGTAAGGCAGTTGCAAAAACCGTTCGGGGTGTTCGATCATCCAGCGGCTGTCAATGCCGGTATGGTTGGGAACCATGTCTGAACCAATTCGTATTCCCCGGAGGATGGCTCGTTCACGGAGGTTCGCCAGTGCGTCCCAGCCGCCCAGCTCTCCGGCAATGTCGTAGTCGTAAAGGCTGTATGCGCTTGCCGCCGCTTCGGGGTTCCCTGTCCATTGTTTGATTGTTTTGGAAGCATTACTTCGTTCCCAAAGGCCGATGAGCCACAAGCCGGTAAAGCCGCGGCGTGCAAGCTCGTCGAGTTCTTCGCCGGGGATCTGGTCCAGCCGGGTGATTTCCCTTTCGTACTTTTGTGAAAGCTGAAAAAGCCAGACAAGGGTACTTTTGGCAATCAACACCGTGCGGGGCATCCATTCCTGATCGGGACTGAACCGCTCATACTCGTTTTCCAGATAACCGTATGTATAAGCCTCGGTTGGACCCGGCCCAAAGAACGAAGGCTTTTCTTCTTCTTTAATAACATCCAGTCCGGTAAGGAGCCGGGTCATATACTTGCTGAGTAAAAGCCCCCAGCGCTTCCGCATAAATTCCAGCTGACCTGTTAACGTATCTGATGCCAAAGCGGGAGCGCGAAGCAGTTCCCATAAACTCAAACCGTCAGGGCCGAAGGGCGGCAATTCAGCAAAGAAATTCTGTAATTCATTTATTGCCGCAGAGTACACCGTTTCTTTGGCCAGGTCTTTATCATCAAACATAAAAAGGAAAGGCTTAAAAGCGGGATTTAAATTTGCAAGAGCCAAAAGCATCATTTCTTCAAGGGAAAGAGCTTTGTTGCTTTCGCCTCCCTCGCTGGATTTCAGGTACGCTTCGACAGAACTCTCCCCTGCATATACTGCCTGGGGAGGAAACTGGCTCCCAAAACTTTGGAACAAATCTCCGGTTCTTCCGCCGCCCAGTTTTTCTTCCAGACGGGCAGTTGCCTGCTCAAAAACATCGGCCTGCACCTGTTCCCGGTACAAAGCCACCATATAATGAAGGATTTCGTCGATAAGCCCCATGGCATTAAGCTGGCCTGCTTTGATGCGCTTTTCCGGAGGCAGCTTGCTGTTGAGTTTTGCCGCCAAAGAACGGGATTGCCGAAGGTCCGCCAGGACTACATTTCCCGTCAGAGAAAACAACAGGGCTTCAAGGTTATTTTCCTCGCGAATTTCCCTTCTAATATGAAATTCCATTGTTGTTTTTCGGCTTGCAGCGCGGAAGGGAACGATTTGGGCCGTTTTCCCTGCTGCGTTTTTGGTGTTTTGGAGCTTCTTTTCGAATTCGGCAAGGTGCAGAATAATTTTTATCATGGAATTTAAGTATACAATAGAAAAAATGTATTGTCATGGTGTATCTGATATCGTTCCCGTTCACAATTCCCCGTTTTTCCGGTATACTATTTCCATGTCCAGGGGCATTCTTATTACCGGTAATGAATCTTCTCTTCTTACGGCCCTTTGTGTTGAAGCTGCCAAAAGAGTAGAGAATTATGCCGTAGCTTTTATTCCCCGAGAACAAGACCAGGAAGCGCCCAAGGTTGTTCCCGGAGACAGGAGAATTATACTGGACTGGAACCCTCCCAGCCCTGTTTCCGCCAAGACAATTTTGCTGGCCTGTCAAAACAATATGGAACATATTGATGATGCAATTTTGGTTTGTGTTCCTCCGGCATACCGGAAAAAAGCCGAGGACTTATCGGCAATAGAGATAGACCGGCTCATTGATTGCAATATAAAGGGATGGTTTTTCCTGGTACGGGAACTTGTGGCAGAATTTAAAAAATACGGCCACGGAAATTTATCCATGGTGCTGGCATCGGAATTGGGATCGGGTTCAAAAGAAGATCAGACTGACCTTGTCGGTCCAATCGCAGTTTCGGCGTTTCGTTCTTTTGCTCAGGGAATACTGCTTTCTTCCTTTGATGCAGCGTACAATGTCATGGGTTTTTCAATGTCAGAACCGGGCGAAGAAAATGCTTTTGCCGCCTATATATTCAAAACAATGGAAGATGAAAAAAAGAATTCCGGCAAATGGCACAAGTACGGCAAGTTCGGGTTTTTGGGCCGTTAAGAAAAATACCGTACCCCTGCTTCAAAAATTTTCATAAATTTATTTCCGGGTATATTGATGTGAACATACTGCCCGCAGCGTTCGGAGTGTGCCATCTTGCCGAGTATCCTTCCGTCAGGACTCGTTAAGGCTTCAATGGCATAATCCGATCCGTTGGGATTATCCGGTTCCGTCATGGCAGGATTGCCGTTTCTGTCTGAATAACAGAAAGGAACCTGGCCTGATTTAAAGAAAGTTTCTGCGTGGTCACGGCTTATTACAATGCGCCCTTCGCCATGACTTACCGGCAGTATATGAACCGTGCCCGATTCTTCCAATGCAAGCCAGGGAGAAGACGAAGGCATTGTTACGGTTCGGATCATGCGTGAAACATGGCGGCCTATGCGGTTAAAGGTCAGGGCAGGAGAGGTTTCTGCCGCTTCACGGTAAACGCCCCACGGGACAAGCCCAAGTTTAATTAAAGCCTGGAATCCGTTGCAGATCCCCAGCATAAGGCCGTCACGTTTTTTCAGCAATTTCTGTACCGCATCGGCAATTGCCGGAGCCCTGAAAACATTGGCAATAAATTTACCCGAACCGTCAGGCTCATCCCCTGCACTGAATCCTCCTGAAAGAGCTACAATTTGCGCATCATTAATGACGTAAGCCAATTCTTTAATTGATGCGGCTATATCATCGGCATTGCGGTTTCTGAAAATTACCTGTTGCGTACGCGCTCCGGCTGCACTAAATGCCCTTTCCATATCCCATTCACAATTCGTTCCGGGAAAAACCGGAAGTACAACCAAAGGACGGGATGATGAACGTGCGGTACGGCTATTTTTTCTTGCTTTTTTACCATGAGGAAAAACAGCCATTGCCGTCGTTTCACCGTGAATTGTCTGCGGATAAACATTGCAGAGCGGAGCTTCAAAAGCTTCCAGTAATTCCGCCAACGGAACAGCTGCTGAAGAAGCGTTTTGTTTATACGGTGAGCTGTTGATGCGGAAAACCGGTTCCACTATGGTTCGTGCAACGCCCTTCCACACAGGGTTCTGCAATGCTTCGCCCAAGAGCGCTTCCCCTCCGGATTTGCCTATAGCTTCTCCGTCAAGTTCAACCAGTACGGCGCCCGGATATGTTTTATCATTAAGAAGAGACAAAAAGAGCGAGTCGGCTTCTACTCCTGTCATGTTGCCAAAAGCCATTAGCGCAAGGGTAACGCCAATGCCTCCTGCTCCTGCCGGATAGGCAGATTTTACTAAACCATTTTCCGAGAGCTTTGCCAGTCCCTGCATATTTGTTTTGAACGTTTCCCACTCATCATTTTCCCTGTCATCATAAAATAAAATAACGGGGTTTCCTTTTTTTCCGCTGAGTGTTCCCGATCGTACAGAAGCAGCATCTGTGGTTCCCGCTGCAAACACTACCATCGTAGGAGGTACTGTTAAATCTATACCGTGAACAGGGTCTCTGTAGGAACCGGACATGGAATCCTTGCCGCCTATGGCGGGAACTTCCAATGCAAGCTGGGCTTCCAATGCGCCAAGCAAAGCAGCGGTAACTTTACCCCAGGATTCGCTCTTGTCCATTTTTTCAAAATACTCCTGCATGGAAAGCCGGGCTTTTCTGTAGTCCCCGCCAAGACAGGCAAATTTTGCCAAAGCTTCTTTAACCGCAGCCTTGGCGCCGTTGAAAGGATCGGCTTCCATTAATGCAGGATCAAAACCAAAACTCATAAGGCTGGCAGTAATGCTGTTTTTCAGTTCGGCAGAAAGATTAGCATCACCGGATTGTAAAGCCGCAGGAAGCAAAGCCGCCATGCCGCATTCGGGGGTTGCCTGATATTTGCCGCCCCAGGGAAAAAGAACCGTAGCCGCGCCTATGGAACCGTCAAATCGTTCCTGCAAACCCCTTCTTGAACAGCTGCGAAGCGTTCCTAGTTCAGTTTTGATTTTTTCAAGCTGTTCCTGTGGGTCTTCGCTATGTGCAGTTCCAGTCAGACCGATCTGACTAGTCTGACCGGAATATGCATTGATTATAACATCAGCAAAACGCGGAGCGCCGTGTGAATCAAGAAATTCTCTTTTCAGATTGGCAATGATTTTCCCATGCCATCTCATTGTAAGTTTTGCCTGATCGTCTTTACATTGAGTTTCACCGGCAGTTACCGTTGCTATCACAACCGCATCAAGGTTTTCCGCCGCCGCTTTTGTTATGAGCTTTTCGGCATTCTCCGGCGACACGACCACGGCCATTCTTTCCTGTGATTC
>WRIX01000020.1:0-20766 GCA_009782495.1 Treponema sp. | reverse complement strand
CCCGCCAAGACAGGCAAATTTTGCCAAAGCTTCTTTAACCGCAGCCTTGGCGCCGTTGAAAGGATCGGCTTCCATTAATGCAGGATCAAAACCAAAACTCATAAGGCTGGCAGTAATGCTGTTCTTCAGATCGGCAGAAAGATTAGCATCACCGGATTGTAAAGCCGCAGGAAGCAAAGCCGCCATGCCGCATTCGGGGGTTGCCTGATATTTGCCGCCCCAGGGAAAAAGAACCGTAGCTGCGCCTATGGAACCGTCAAATCGTTCCTGCAAACCCCTTCTTGAACAGCTGCGAAGCGTTCCTAGTTCAGTTTTGATTTTTTTAAGCTGTTCCTGTGGGTCTTCGCTATGTGCAGTTCCAGTCAGACCGATCTGACTAGTCTGACCAGAATATACATTGATTATAACATCAGCGAAACGCGGGGCGCCGTGTGAATCAAGAAAATCTCTTTTCAGATTGGCAATGATTTTCCCCTGCCATCTCATTGTAAGTTTTGCCTGATCGTCTTTACCTTGAGTTTCACCGGCAGTTACCGTTGCTATCACAACCGCATCAAGGTTTTCCGCCGCCGCTTTTGTTATGAGCTTTTCGGCATTCTCCGGCGACACGACCACGGCCATTCTTTCCTGTGATTCGGAAATGGCCAGTTCTGTTCCGTCCAATCCGGAATATTTTTTCGGCACTGCATCCAGATTGATATCAAGGCCGGGAGCAAGTTCCCCGACAGCGACAGATACACCGCCTGCACCGAAGTCATTGCAGCGTTTAATAAGTTTGGTAACTTCGCTGTTACGAAAAAGGCGCTGGAGTTTCCGTTCTTCGACAGCATTTCCCTTTTGCACTTCGGCCCCGGCAGTTTCCACCGATTCGCCCGAGTGTATCTTGCTGGAGCCGGTTGCGCCGCCGATTCCGTCACGTCCGGTTTTTCCTCCGACCAGCACTACCATGTCGCCTTTAGCCGGAGACTCTCTGCGTACCTGAGCTTCGGGAACCGCTCCGATTACGGCCCCAAGTTCCATCCGTTTTGCCGCAAAACCGCTGTGGTAAAATTCCGCGACCTGACCAACAGCAAGGCCAATCTGATTTCCGTAGGATGAATACCCTGCGGCAGCTTCGCGGGCAATTTTGATCTGAGGAAGTTTTCCCGGCAATGTTTCTGTCAGGGGACGGCGCGGATCAGCGGCTCCGGTGATCCTCATGGCCTGGTAAACATAGGCCCGGCCGGAAAGAGGATCGCGAATTGCTCCGCCCAAACAGGTTGCCGCTCCTCCAAAAGGTTCAATTTCCGTTGGATGATTATGGGTTTCATTTTTAAAAAGAAGCAGATAGGGTTCTTCGGTTATGTGATTATCGCAGTCGAATTTTGCTGTTACTTTAATTGTACACGCATTGATTTCAGGTGATTCATCCAAATCAGGAACAAGACCGCGTTTTTTCAGCAGCCTGGCTCCGATTGTCGCCATGTCCATTAACGTACGGTTCCGCCCGGCGGCGGCTTCTCCGTACAATTCGGCTCTGGCTTCTTCATACAGAGCAAGGGCTTTTTGCAATGGTTCAGTGTTTTTTCCGTTTACAGTGATTGATTCCAGGATAGTGGTAAAAGTAGTATGCCGGCAATGATCGGACCAATAAGTGTCGAGAATTCGGAGTTCCGTTAAGGCAGGATCGCGGCCTTCTTTGGCAAAATAATCCCGGCAATACTCCAAATCGTCTCTTGACATTGCCAAACCGTAGTTTTTTGCAAGGGCGTCAAGTTCCTCTTTGTTTAAGCGAATAAAACCGGCAAGAACAGGAATATCCGGCGTCATTTGGAAGGCAGTGATCTGTTGATATGTATCAGCTGCCAGCCTGGAATCAACAGGGTTTACCAGGTATGATTGAAGCGCTTTTAAAGCTTCATTGTTTATGGCTTCGCCTGAAGAAAGTACAAAAAACTTTGCACAACGGACAACCGGCTTTATCCCTACCGCCAGTTCTGTACATTGTTCGGCTGAATCGGCTTTTTGATCGTATTGACCGGGTAAATATTCAATACCGAAAGCCGCACTGTTATCTGTTCGAGGAACATCATCGCAAAAATAAACATGATCGCACTGAGGTTCGGAAAAAACGGTTTTTACCGCTTTTTCAAATTGTCCGGCTGATAACCCTGACACATCATAACGGAAAAGGATGCGAAGCTGCTGGATTTTTGCTATTGAATCAAACTGGTTTCCAAAAAAATCAATTAAGTCGCTTTTAAGCCGCTGGGCTTCAAGGTCATAACCGCTTCTCTTTTCTACATAAACCCGGTATGTCGGCATAGTTGATTATCACTTGAAATCAATCGCATTGACAATAGTGATTAGTAATTGTAATCTAAAAAACAATTACCGGTCCTGTAGCTCAGTGGATAGAGCGACTGCCTCCTAAGCAGTAGGTCGGCCGTCCGATTCGGCCCAGGATCAAGAGGGGAACCTTCTTCGAACCACTTTCAGTAGTTCGACTCGGTTGAGTATACAAGAGGGGAACCTTCGCCTATCAAAGACAGGCTCGGTTGAGGATCAAAGAGCTAGCTTTTGGTCCCGCTCAATATCCATAATCATCTTAACCCGCCGGGCATGGCGTTCTCCTTCAAATGGGGTTTCAAGCCATATCCGGACTATCATTTTTGCGAGATCGGGGCCTACAACCCTTCCGCCCAATGCAAGCATGTTGGCGTCGTTGTGCGCCCGGGAAAGCTTTGCGCTGTAACAGTCGCTGCATACCACGCAGCGTATTCCTTTAACCTTGTTGGCTGCCAGTGATATGCCCACTCCGGTTCCGCACATAACGATTCCCTTTTCACATTCACCGGAGGCAACAAGCTGAGCCGCCTTATAACCCCACAGCGGATAATCGGTGCTTTCCGTGCTGTTCGTTCCGATATCCCGGTAGGGGAGTTTCAGTTCGTCAAAAACTTCAATTACGGGCTGCTTGAGGATCAGCCCTCCGTGATCACTGGCCAGTACAATCATTTTTTTCTCCAGTATATTATTCAACCTTAAAACGCGAAACTTCCTTCATTAAAAAAGCAATGTCTTCGCGGTTCTTACGGCTAATTTCATTGACATGATTAACCGCTACATTGATTTCTTCCGCACCGGAAGCCATCTCGTTCATACCTGCGGCAATCTCCTGGGTTACCTTTTCCAGGCTATCGCTTTCCGTTATTACTTCCTTGCTGCCTACAAGCATTTCCTCGGAACCGCTCTTTACCTGCTGCGTTATTCCGTTTACTTCAACAACACCTTCAACTATTTGCCTGCTCCCTGCCCCCTGTTCCTCCATTGCATTGCGGATGTGTTCTTCCTGATCCGATACGATCCTTACACTTGAATCAATGGCTTCGAACCTGGCTAACACGTTTTCCGTAGCACGGGTTATCTTGTCTATTGATTCTTTTATCTTTTTCAATACATTGCCAATTGTCTTGGATTGTTCGCTGGAACTCTCCGCCAGCTTGCGAATTTCGTCAGCGACTACGGCAAAACCCTTGCCGGATTCCCCCGCATGGGCCGCTTCTATCGCTGCGTTCATCGAAAGCAAATTCGTCTGGCTGGCTATGTTCTCCATTACCGAGTTAATCTCCAAAAGTCCTTCGGACTCACGGGCGATTTCCTGTATGTCCGTGGCCACATCCTGCAATCCGGTCCGTCCAACTTCGGAGGCATCCCGCAAGGTTTGAACATTGACCGCATTGTTGGTAAGCGTTCCGGTAACCGACTGAATATTGGCCGCCATTTCCTCAATAGCTGATGAAGCCTTTGAAATAGTGGAACTTTGCTTTTCTACAAGTCCGCCAAGCTTGTTGATATTTACTACAACCTGTTCCATAGTAGCATGGGTTTCGCTGACGCTGGCGCTCTGGTTTAAAATGCGGCTTTTGATATTCTGAACATTGGCGGTAATTTCGTTGATCGCCGCTGCGGTTTCGGTCATGTTGCTGGCCAGTTCATTACCGGTATCGGACAGCGATACCGCCTGTTTTTTAATTATAACAACCATGTTGCAAATTTTCTCCAGGGTCCGGTTAAAGTAATGAGCAAGGCTGCCGATTTCGTCTTTTGAACTGACAGCGATAGTCCGGGTCAGATCCCCTTCGCCTTCGGAAATATCTTTAAGGGTATCCCCTACCCTGACAATAGGCCTTACAATGTTCAGCGTAATAACAAGCGCCAAAAGAATGCTTGCAATTAATGCAACAACGATAACCACTTTAATAATGAGTTCATACTTCAGGCCAAGATTGTAGATTTCATGCGTTTTATCATTAAGCAAAACACCATACCGGTCATTAATCTGTTCCAAATTGGTGATAACTTCCTGCGTTTTCGGCAAGACATCCTCTCTGAACTGTCTTGTCGCTTCTTCCGTTGCATCGTTGTTAAGGTTATTAACAATTTCCCCGGCCTTGCTGTGAATAAAAACATGAGGGTCAACGACCTGACGCAGAAGAGAAATAACCTCCGGGTCGGCAATTGTTTTAACTTCATCACTGTTGAGCCATTTGCCCAAAGAACAGGCTGCGGAATCGATCGATCCTGTGAACTCCGCTTTTTCATACACCGTCTCGGTAAGCAAGTGCCTCCATGTATAATGTGAATTCAATATCGACGAAATGTTTGATCTGGTTTCTGATATAGCAAGAACTTCTGCCGATAAATCCGTCAGCTGTTTGTCGCTATAGAGTCCCAATACACCAAGAAATATTCCTATTGCAGCAACAATAATAAAACCGCCGAAAAGTTTTGTACGAACTTTCATTTCAAATTTCCTTATTTTTTTAATTTTTTGTTTCCCCGAACGTTCCGATGAAGAAGGAAAACAAATGTTCCATGCAAATAATTTAACATAAATAACAGAGAATCACCAGAGAATTTATTTTTTTTGTTGCATTAAAATGCTTTAGGTTACTTTTTTTTCGCTCTTCGTTTTCTGATACCCTGAGAAACAACATACAGCAGCAACGCCAGGGCATTGGGAAGTCCCAATAGAGCGGTTGCAGGAATACTTGCAATACTTTGTATGCTTTGCGCTGCCATTTCTGCCAATGCAAAGATCAGGCATGCAATAAAAACTCCTCCTGCATTGCGAAAACCAAGATACACCGCGGCAAGGCTGATCCATCCACGGCCTGCAACGCCTCCTGGTGTATAAGAACCCACTCTGAAGCAAAGAAAAGCTCCGGCAATTGCAGCAAGAAATGCCGAAACAGCCCAGGCGCCTTCCCAATATAAACCGGGCCGGATTCCTCTTTCCCTGGCCGCTTCAGGTGACAGCCCTGAAGCGCGAAGCCTCATCCCCCAGGGTGTTTTTTTTATAAAAAGAGCGGCGATAATTACAACAAGCCACGAAACATAAACCGAAAGAAGATGCCCCGATAAAATTGTACCCAGAACAGGAATATCATTAATATACGGAATATTGTAATGGCGCGGCATATTGAATTCCGGAATGCGGACAACTCCCTTGGTACCAAACCACAGTATCGAAAGGGCGTCGGTAATACCTGCAACTGCTATGTTGACGGCAAGCCCTGCAATAAAAGGATTGGCTCCGGTTTTTCGTACAAAGCGGGCAAGAGCCCAGCCGGTTAATGCGGCTGCACAGGCGCTTGCCGCTGTTCCCAAAACAACCGATCCGGTTCGGGCAATAACGACCCATGCAAAAAATGCACCGGCAGTCATAAAACCTTCGGTAAAAATTCCCAATACACCGGCAAGCTCTGTAAAAAGGGCGCCGGCAGATGCAATGGTCAGCGGAGCGGCGGAAGTAAAAAGCCGGTTAAAAAAATCAATCACTGGCTTCTCCCCCTAAGATAACGAATACCGAATGGCAGAGCAGCCAGAAACAGAACTGCCGCCTCAATAAAAGCCGCAGTTTCAAAACCGAAACCTGCCTGAAGTATAACCGCACCGGCGCCTGTCTTAATAGAACCAAAGATAAGGACAGCCGGCAAAAGGAGCAGCGGTTCATTTCCTGCAATAAGAGCAAGGGCAATGCCGTTCCAGCCAAGACCGCCGGAAAAACCCTGGTAACACATACCGTATGTTCCTGCAACAGCAAAAAAACCGGCAAGACCGGCAAGAGAACCTGACACAGTCATGGCCGGAATAAAACGTTTATCCGGATCAATGCCGGCAAAAAGCGCCAGATTCGGAGCGACACCTGCAATGCGAAAACGGTAGCCTAATACAGTCCTGCGGAAAATCAATTGAAACAACAAAACAAGAACCAAAACAATTATTATGGAAACGGATAATGAAGAAGGCGGCAGAAGTTTTAACAAAAGCCTTTCGGAAGATAATTTGTCGGTAGCCAAAAGATTCATCCCCGGGCTGCGGAGTACTGCGGAAATAAGGTAGTCTCCTGCCGGAATAAGTGCGGCAGCCAGCAGAAAAGAAGTAATAAGTTCGTTGGCATTGATTTTTTTCCTTAATAAGCCGGAAACACTACCCATAATTCCGCCGGTTGCAGAAGCAGCCAGCGATGCCAAAAAGAGCATCAGCGGACCGGGAAGATTAATATTATTTAAAAGTACAATTGCAGCAGCGCAGCCGCCTAAATAAATTTGTCCTTCGCAGCCCAAATTAAAACAACCGCCGCGGAAAGCGACAAGCGATCCTAAGGATGCTGTAAGCAGTAATGCCATACTGTCCAGAGTATTTCCTGTAAACCAGCTATTGGACCAGGGACCGGAAAAAAATATTATCAGCGTTTTAAGGGGATTATTTGAACCGGCGATGATAAAAATAATTGGAATAATAAAAGCGCACCCAAGAGGAATAATAATACCAAGCACAAGGTCTTTATTGGCAGAGCCGGTCTTTTTCATAAAGGTCTCCGGCTTTCAGGTGCAAGAGGTTTGTTATAGCCCGGAGCCGGGAGACGGCGTGCACCTGTACTTCCAACCATCGCTGACTGGATTATTTCTTTTACCTTCTGCGGTCTGCTGACATTTTTAATTTTTACAATTCTTGAAATGGTTCCGTCACACAGTACTGCAACAGAATCCGACAGTTTCATGAGTTCTTCAACATCGGTGGAAAAAATTACAACCGCTGTATGTTCATTGGCTTTTTCCCGAAGTAAAGAGGCAAGCCGTTTCCGGTAACGCAGATCAAGCCCGCCGCCCGGTTCAGAAAGAACCATCAGTATACTATGTTCGGCCATTTCTCTGGTTAAAAGCAATCGCTGTAATTGACCGCCTGAAAAAGCTGAGGCGCTTGCTCTCTTTCTGTGAGGGACTTTTGCCGCTGTCATTACCGATTCTGTCCATTTGTTGATTTCTGCCGAATTCATAATACCGAATTTATGAAAACGCCGGTATGCATGGATAAGCAAAACATCCCGTATGGACAAATATTCCCCTTCGATTCTTTGTCCAAGATAACAGCCTCCTGATGAACGGAATCGCTTTATCCGCTTTACCGTACTTTTTTCTGCGCCGGAAAGTTCTGTTTTGTCTATTTGCAATTTTCCCTTAAAAGGCAAAAAACCTGTTAACGCCAGTTCCAGAGTCTCCAATCCGCTGTCCCGCACACCGGCAATACCCATGATGGTTCCCTGTTCAATTTCCAAATTAAGTCCCCGTATCAGGGGATATCCCGGGACATGTACCTTAAAATTTTCCAGTTTTAAGACAGGTTTTTTCGGCGCCGGTGTAAATGATACCGGGGAAATGTTATCTGATGCAGAAAAATGTTCGTATGATGATTGATGTACCAGATCACCCGATTCTGCGCCGAAGATATAATGGTATAGTTCTTTATTTGAAAGTTCAAAAGGCTTGCAGCAAATTTGAGTTTTTCCCTGACGCAGTATGGTAAGACGGTCGGCAATTCTTAATGCTTCTTCGAGTTTATGTGATATTAAAACAATTCCCTTGCCTTCATCCTTTAATAATACAAGCAGATCAAAAAGTTTTTCAGTTTCCGCGGAGCTCAGTATTGCAGTCGGTTCGTCAAATATTAAAAATTGAATATTACGCAGCAGCAAGGTAAGTATCGCCGCTTTTTGCCCCTGGCTGACTGAAAGAGTTTCAGTCAGGCTGTCCATAGGCAGATTAAAATTGAGATGTTCATTTAAATCAGAAACCCTGTTCCGGTATTTACGGCGATTTACAAATAATGGCGGATGTTTTCCGGAGCCGGTTATGCAATTTTCCCAGACAAGAAAACCCGGAATCTGGTGAGGACGCTGAAGTACCATGCCAATCCCTGCTGCAAGAGAATGTGAAGGAGAAGAAAAGTGCTTCTCCTTTCCGTTTACATATATAATTCCCGGATTACCGTAAACTCCTTCTCCGCCGGGTTTCATAAAACCGGCCATAATGTGCATCAAGGTGGATTTCCCTGCGCCGTTTTCCCCCAACAGGACATGGATTTCACCTTCGTGCAGATCGAAATCTGCTCCGTCCAGAGCAGTTACTCCGTTTGAAGAAAAACACTTGTGCATTTTCTTTAATTCGACCATTAACTGTATTGCCTCATTATGGTAACAATAGTTCTCCGTTCCGGATTTTTGCAATCATCTCAGCCTGTTTTTTTCTGATTTCTTCCGGAACTGCATCAATATAGTAAGGATCGTTTTCTACAAAATCAACATAACCGTCGTTCACTCCCATTGTCTCTGTCTTGCCGAAAGGCAGTGTTCCGGACAAATACCTGAGTGTCTGGTAATAGGCTGCAAGATCCTGATACAGCACGGAGCTGCCGATCACAGTGCCGGGTTTTATATTGTAACCGTTAGTGTCGAACCACACAACTTTTGCATTGTGCTGGCTTGCAGTATTCACCACCCCTTCATTGGCTCCGCCTGCAATGCACATTATAACCCGTACTCCGTTACGTATCATGTCGGAAGCAAGCTCCGCCGCTTTTGCTGCATCGTACCAGTTGCCTACAATACGAAAGTCTACTGTGTAAAGGGGATCCACCGCCTGGGCGCCTTCGAGGTATCCGGGAAGGATTGTATTGTTCATCACCGGATATTCCTGAGCTGCAACAAGGCCAATCCTCTTTGGGCCGCCATGGGCTGTAGTTTCCAGGGCGGCGATGTATCCTGACATATAGGCCTGTTCCCGTTGATTATAACGAAATGCATATACATGGGAATTTCCTGTCATTTCCCCATCAAGCAGCATAAAGTATTGATTTGGAAATTTAGCCGATATTCCCGAAACAATGTCCGGCAGGGAAGGATTGGAAGAAACGATCAGACTGTAAGAACCGGAAGCCGTCATAGCAGTTAGTTTGTTTTCCCATTCAGCCTGATTATAACCGCCTTCAATAACAGTAACCACAGCCTGTTCTGTACCGGTATCGCTGTTGTGCTTTTCCGCTGCTGACTGTACTCCCCTGGCGAGCATCTCATAAATAGGACTACCGGACATAATACCGGGAATAAAAACACCTATTGTTATAGCTTGTTCTTCGCTTTCGGCCTGTTCACTCATTGCTTTAATATTTTTTAAAAAATCATAGTAATTGCAGCCAGAAAAAAAAGCAGTTAAAAATAACAGTGTCCCCATTAAGAAGGCGGTAAACAGTGAACGTTTCATAAAAGCCCCGCTGTAATAATAAAGTAAGTATACAATAGTTGCACTCGTGGGGTCAATATGTAAATAAATAACTAAAAATGATGATTTTTGTCAATTCTTCTGTGCCAAATACGAATATAGTATAATGAAACAAGGAGTATTTTATATATGGATCAACTTACTGCTTCCCAAAAAAATTATGAAAAGCTGGGCGGCTGGCTTCTGGTTTTTGTTATTCTGCAATTTGGTCTTTTTATCTTAACCACTGCTTCGGTAATTGTCAGTGTAGTAACTTCCAATGCAGGGCTGCCGCGATTTTACACGTTTGTACCGTACGTCGTTCAAATCTGTTTAACATATTTTTATATTAGCTGTGTTTTAAGAAAACCGCCGAATGCATTGTTCCAAATAAGGAATACTCTTAGGCTTTTTACAATAATTGGAATAGCTCCTCTTGCAGTACTAACTTTTATTCTGCCGGTACGAATGGAAACAAGCGGCGGAATTCCTTCTTCATTTAGCGGGTTGCTTATTGCGATGGTTGTATTTAATTTTGTCTGGCATCTTGGCTGGTTTCTTTATTTTAAGCGTTCCAGACGTGTAGCCGTTTATTTTGGTCCAATAACCTCGGAAGACAGTGCCGGTGTCCAGGAAAGGGAATATATCGGCAACCTTCCGGTGAAATTTATCAAAGTGATTGTAATAATCCTGCTGGTGTGTTTTATTCTGATGGTTGCCGGCTTTATTCTGATAAAGTTAGCTCCCTAAGCCGTTATCGAAAGTTCAATCAAGGCGAAATTCATATTCATATTGGTATTCCCCCCTTTAACATTTCTCCTTTTCCGCGTTATCCTGTAATTAATGGGAAAAATAGTTATTGATGACATTGATATACACTTTGAAAAGAAGCCTATCAAAAATATGTACCTTCGCATTAAAGCAACAGACGGAAAAGTAAAAATGACAGTTCCTGTTTCCGCTTCCGAGGAAGATATAAAAAAGTTTGTCCTTTTAAAGATTTCCTGGATAAAAAAACGGCGTAAAAAGCTGGCAGATAAACCCCGTCCGGTGGAACTTAATTATGTAACCGGTGAAACCTTGTGGCTGTTGGGAAAACAGTATCCGCTGAATGTACAGCATGGCAGTGTTAATACAGTTTTTGTAAATGAACCCGAAATTATTTTACAATTAAGGAATAACACTACAAAGACCAGCAGAGCAAAAATTATAGAAGAATGGTACCGTGATGTACTTAAAAAGATTGTTCCTGTGGTTTTGGAAAAATGGGAAAAAACAATAGGGGTAAAAATAACAGAATGGAAAATACAAAATATGCGTACAAAGTGGGGTACCTGTAATATCCGTGAACGGCGCATAGTGCTGAACCTTCACCTGGCCAAGCGATCCCCCGATTGCCTTGAGTTTGTAATTATCCATGAATTAATTCACTTGTTGGAAAAATCGCACGGCGCACAATTTAAACAATATATGGATGTATATTGCCCGAATTGGAAGAATATCAGGAAGAGTTTGGCTAGCAATTTGCATTGAGCATCTGCCATACGCATTATCTGCATGAAACCTGGGAAAGGGTGAGGCAAATGCTCAGTGGTAGTATGGAGGTTTTTTAACTATGGTAAAAAAAACTTGTAGGCAATATTACGCTTGGTTTTTTCTGAAGTTATATCTAAAAGGAACAATGTCGAAAAGGAATAAAGACAAAAAATAATTGAAAATAGTAAATTAATAGATAAGAAAATAAAACAAATAGAAATAAGGGTTGAAAGAATTCCTATTTTTCCGGTATAATTTGTATGAGGATAAATATATGATTGCAGTTAGAGGAATATATCAAGGCGGAGATACAGTCAAGTTGGACGGTTCGTCAGTGCCAGTTCATGGGCCGTATGAAGTGGTAGTAGCGTTTTTAAACCCGGCACAACAGCCTGAAGATTCAGAAAAAACGACGGATGAAAAATACGCCAGAAGACAAGAAGCGTTCCAGCGTTTTATGCAATACAAGGGAACGCTCCCGGCTGATTTTGATTATAAGAAAGAATTGGCTGAATATCGGAATGAACGTTATGGTCATATTGATTGATACGAATGTCATATTGGATCACCTTATATCTCGCCAACCGTTTGTTGACATTGCAGATGGGATATTACAGCTGTGCTTTGAACAAAAATGCAGCGGGTATATCGCAGCGCATAGTATTACCAATATTTTTTATATTATTCGCAAACATTTCTCCACAAGCGAGAGAAAGGGAATATTATTAGAGCTTTGTGAATTTATTGAAGTTGCCGGCATTCAAAAAAAGCAGGTTATTGATGCGCTTGTCAATGAAGATTTTGATGATATAGAAGACCGTCTGCAGGTCGAATGTGCCCGGTCAGTAAATGCTGACTACATTGTTACACGTGATATTACCGATTTTGTTAACTCACCAATTCCGGCTATTTTACCGGAAGATTTTTTACAAAAAATGACGGCATAGGAGAGATTTTCTTGTTTAGTATATCTCGTTTCAAGCACCGTTACAGAAATCTTATGTTTAACGCTTAGCAACATTATTTGAGTCAGGTACCCACGGCAAAGTGGATACTATTACATATCTTAAATCCGCTTATATCGCCAATTGAATGGTAACCTAAGAAACACATTCCTGTCCGTCTGTTCCCCACAAGAGGGCTTAGGCATTTCGTAGCTGTTTCTTAGGTTACATCTCCTTAGCCAGTGAAGTCCATTTGGCTTTATTGCGTTCAGTTCGTTACATTTTTGTAGCCTGTATTTGATCGCTGATCCAGCTTATCTCCGAACCCTGATCCAGCTTATCTCCGAACCCTGATCCAGCTTATCTCTGAACCCTGATCCAGCCTATCTCTGAACCCTGATCCAGGCTGGATCCGAACCTTATGGCATCAACCCAAAATTCCTCACGCAGGGATCGCAAAGATCGCAGAGTTATGGAAAAGAATATTATTATTCCCCTCTGCGTTCGCTGCGTCTCTGCGCTTTGCATGCCGCCATGGAGGGCGGTGTCTTTATTGCATCCCGTAGGGATGGCGGAGTTTTTGCACTGCAAAAACTCCAACGTAAAGAATCCGCATGGATGCGGATTCTTTACGCTTCCTCTAAAACAAAACTGCTGGTTATTACCCGTGGGGTTTTAAGGGTGGTACCCGAGCCTGCGTATTGGGTACGGATTTCTATGTGGTTCTCTACCCATTCGGTCTTTGGGGCTATGCCGATTATTTCTGTTGGGGTGTTTTTGGCTATGCGTGATACTTTAACCGCCTTGGATGGGTCGTCTACGGGGACAAAGTACAACCCTACGCCCGGGTCATCTCCTGCTATTTTGAGTTTATGGCCGTGGATAACGAACTGATCGCCTGCGGTATACAGGGTGTTTACGGAGTTCTCGTCTGTGTCGGTGAACTTGTCTATCCAGCCGGAGGTGTCGGCAAGGCCGGTTATATCTACGCTGATTTTATCTATTAGTTTGCGGAGTCCGGAGCGGATGCCGAACCGGAAGCTGATAGGGTTCTTCGCCTGGTTGTGCGCTTCGTTTACCGAATTAAACGTACCGCCGATGTTGGGGTATATGCTGTAATACCCGTTATTAACGGCGAACCCGTCACACAGTTGGTAGGCTACCTCGTCGTTGTATTGATGAACATAGTCGATAAGGTCTTCCAGCTTGCCCGTAAAGCCGGCGCGGGTCTTCATAATGGCGCAGACTTCTTCCATAGACAGGGTTTTGTCGCTGTCGGTACGGGCAATGTACGCACCCTCGACCTTGGGGAGATAATTCGGGTACAGCTTTACCCGGATATGATGCAGGACTCTTTCTACATCGGTAATTGATGGCATAATATGCCTCCTTATAATTGGCACACTTGCGCGGCCTTGTGTATTAGGGCTGATCCGAAGACGGTAACACCGCCGTATTTGATTATGGATCAGCTTCCTTTACTGAGTATGTGAATGTTTTTTGTTATTTGATTTTTAATGGATTATTACTTGAAGTTTTTAATTGCGGTTTATTAAATAGATACGGTGTTTTCTACATGGCATACCTCCTTTGCAGCATAGATGCTGTACTTGTTTTTTTTGCTCACACGGAGTCACGGAGGCACAGAGAAGTTGTTATTCCTCTCTGTGTTCTCCGTGCCTCTGTGCCACCGTGTGAAATCTTCTTTCCTCATTGCTCATTGTTCTCTGCTATCTCCTATATGTGGTGTTCCGTTACGCCGGAAGCGCTACACGAATTTGGTAGTTCCGTTGCGTGTAATACCGGCGCTTTTGCCAAGCGCACAGTTTCTTTGGCCTGCATTCTTGCCATGTTAACCATTTGGCTAATAATTGCACCTGCTAAATCATCGCCAATTTCTGCAACAGAGGCTTCCATCAGATAACTGAGATGAAAGGCAATTGTGCTGTTATTAATTACTTTTTCATTGGTATAAGGAGTGCCGGAAATTTCTACATTTATTTTAAGATTACGCTTTAATACTGTATTCATATCAGTAAGAGTGGCATCTGCCGTTAAGATAAGTGGAGCTACAGTCCAGGCATCTTTAAAATTGTTCTCTATAATCGCTTTCTGGCTGGCTGTCAGACCTGCCGGGAAATTAATGGTTACCGTGCCTTCAAACTTTGCAGGAGTAGGAACGACATACGAACTTGCCCCTGTCAATCCTGCAACACTGTCCCCGCCGCCGCCACCACCGCCGCAGCCTGCTGCTATGAATAATGGCATGGCAGGTATCAGCCATAAAACCAGTGCTACTCGTCTGCCTATCTTTATTTGTGCTTTCATACATTGCTCCCATACATGACAGAATTAAACCGACGTTTTATTTACTCGTTTTGCAATGCAAACTTGCTTATTGCATAAATGAAAGCTGAAAGGCGCTATTTGCAGCATGTTTGGGTATTTTTAATACATTTTTCTATATAAATACGAACTTTAAGGTAAATTCTTACTTGCTAAGTGTTAATTTTTATGTCATTATCTTCAATGTACTTGGCGTTTTCTATGTAACTATAAAGTGCTAGATTAAAACGTCCCTTTATTTTAATCGCTTTGGTTAACTGCTCCCTGACCACTACTTCCCTCTGTGTCTCCGTGCCTCTGTGTGAAATCTTCTTCTTTGCGGCTTGGCACTTTGGCGAGAACCTTCTTCGAGAGTACAATCGTCAAGGGCCTTCGCGGTGTGAGCCTGTTACCGCCCCAGGGGGCTTATTTGGAGCAAAAAACCGGATAGCTGCCTCATGGTAATAAGCTGTTCTTTCTTCTGCTGTCATCCCATTTGTTTCATCCTGAATCATAAGCCGGGCAGCATGAACTTCCCGAAGGGACTGCGGTTCACGTGCAAGATCAGGATCGTTCAGATAATCGTCAATCGTCTTCTTCATGATAAGGACACGCCAAGTGTCAGCCACCATTTTAACCTGGTGCTGTTTTGTTTGCCTACCCAGATATGGCGGAGATCTGCAAAATCTTATTCTTCCCTGTCCCTTTCCATACCATTGGAAAGGGTAATGGCAATAATAATCAATCATAAAAACTGCCATATACTGCTGAGTCAGGTATGCGAAGACCATCCATAAATATCAATATCTTTTCTCTTGACATGATAGCATTTTGTGCTATTATATGGGGGCTTTTTTAGAAGCTATAGGAGTGAAACCATGAAAACTATGCAATATAAAGGTGGCTGCAGAAGCTCTGGCCTTCGCTGAATGAATCTCTTCGCAGCAATTTAATGAGCAAAGCGGCGTGTGCTTGTGTTCAGGTCGGTTAATGCCAATTTAGGTTTTCATTACGGATATGGTCAAGAAGGCAGAATTACCATATAGTTGATACATGGGCAAGCATGAGAAACTGGTACAGAAAATTCTGTCAGGGCGTCAGGATAATTCAGTACAATTTACCGAGGCAGTTACGTTATTACAAGCCCTTGGATTTTCCCTGCGAATAAAGGGCAGTCATCATATTTTTGACCGGGAAGGGATAGAAGAACTCATCAATATACAGTCCGATGGTTCAAAAGCCAAAGCCTATCAGATTAAACAGATCAGAGAACTTATCTTGAAATACCGATTGGAGGCAAAAGATGAATAAATACGAAATCATAATCTATTGGAGCGACATAGATAATGCCTATATTGCAGAGGTTCCCGAACTTGCCGGGTGCATGGCCGACGGTAAAACCTACGCCGAAGCGCTTTGCAATGCAGAGGTGATTATCAGTGAATGGATAGAAACCGCCCGATCTTTAGGCCGTTCAATTCCGGTTCCTCGTGGCAAACTGGTATACGCATAATAAACCGGACTAATGCCGGAAAAGGGTAAGGCAGGCGTCATGGCGAGAACTTCTGGAGCGCCCACAGAATCCGATAAAGCGGATTCTGCTTCTGTAACGTAATTCTATTTTTAGTGGGGCTACAGCATTTACTTATTTTGAAGAAACGTCCTGTGGGCGCTATTCTTTCGCAGAGGGCTTATTTGAAGCAAAAAACCGGATAGCTGCCTCATATATGGCGGAGATCTGCAAAATCTTATTCTTCCCTGTCCCTTTGCTGGATGTATTCAGATATTCTGTATTACAGGCTCACTTATTTCTTCCTGTTCGCAATATCAATCCAGACCGCCAGAAGCAGAATAAAGCCTTTTACCATGTACTGGACCAAAATGTGCATATTCATCAGGCTCATGCCGTTGTCAAGGCTGGCCATTACAAGGGCGCCGATAATCGCCCCGAAAATGGTTCCTATGCCGCCGGCAGGGCTGGTCCCGCCGATTATACAGCCGGCTATGACTTCAAGTTCAAAACCGCTTCCCGATGCGACGGTGGCAGCGTTAATACGCGATGTAAACACAATAGCGCCTACGGCGGTCATGGTTCCCATCAGCATACAAATACCCATCAAGGTTTTTCTGACATCGATCCCGGAAAGCCTTGCCGCTTCCACATTGCCTCCGATTGCGTACACGTGCCGCCCGAAGGGTGTTCTGTTAGTAATGATGGTAAATATTCCTGCAACAACCATTAGGAGCAGAATGGCATAAGGAATGCCGCGGTAACTGCCGAGTACAAAGCCAGTCCCTAAAATAGCTCCCAGAATAATAACTATCTTTACTGCCTCCAAAGACGGCCGCAGAACCGTAAACCCGTTTTGAATCCGGTTCTTTCTGCTTCTGAAATTTGCTGCAAGGTAAATAATGGCCGCAATGATTACCAGAATAATTGTTGTGACATGCATACCATCTTCGCCCAGGAAAACCTGAGGAATATAACCCTGCCCGATTTGCCTGAACCCATCGTTGGTTCCCACAATAGTGTCTCCCCTGGTTATCATCAGGGTGAATCCCTTAAAGGCAGTCATACTGGCAAGAGTAACAATAAAGGCAGGAACCCTTCGATAGGCGATCCAAAAGCCGTGCCAGCAACCCACCGCAAAGCCCAGGGCAAGAGTTATGGCAATCGCTATAACAGGATTTATCCCTTGCTTAAACATTAACCATGCTACAAAAGCTCCCAGAGTCCCGCATACGGAACCGACTGAAAGATCGATATTTCCCGCGACCATGACCAGTACCATTCCGCTGGTCATTGTGGCAATGGTAACCATCTGCATAGAAAGGTTTGAAAGGTTTCTGGCAGTTAAAAAGATACCGCGTGTTAATACAGAAAATATTACCCATATCAAGAGTAAGGCGGCAATCATCGTATACTGCCGTGTATTGTTCTTTATTACGGTAACTAATTCAGAACTGAATGATTGTTCCTTTGACTTATTAATAGTGCTCAATTTAATTGCCTCCTGTTATCTCTTCCTGTTGGCAATATCTATCCAGACCGCCAGAAGTAAAATAAAGCCTTTTACGATGTATTGGATCATAAGAGGCAGGTTCATAAGGCTCATTCCGTTGTCCAGGCTTGCCATAACCAGGGCGCCGATAATTACCCCGAAAATGGTTCCTACACCGCCTGAAGGACTAGTCCCGCCGATGATGCAGGCTGCAATAGTATCCAATTCAAAAAGATTGCCGGCCGCAGTGGTGGCAGCATTAAGGCGGGCGGTAAAAACAATGGAAGCCACACCGGTCAATGTTCCCATCAGTATACAGATAGTCATTATCGTTTTTCTGATATTGACACCAGACAGCCTGGCAGCTTCTATGTTGCCTCCGATGGCGAACACGAAGCGCCCAAAGGGAGTTCGGGATGTAAGGATTGCAAAAATCCCGGCAACCATAAGCAGGATCACAATTGCATAGGGTATACCCCGGTAACTGGAGAATACCAAACCCACACCGAGAATGGCGAGAGAAATAATGACAACCTTTGCACCAGCCAAAGACGGCCTTAAGACCGTAAAGCCGTTTCGGATCCGGTTCTTTCTGGTGTTAATCTCTGAAATAACAAAGGCGATTATGGCAATGACAAATAAAATAAACGTGGTGACATGAAACGGACTGTCTTTCATGAACAATTCGGGAATGTAGTTCTGACCTATCGCTTTAAATGAAAGTTGAAATTCTCCGATTGTCACCCCTTTTGTTATCAGAAGTGTTATTCCCTTAAACGCCATAAATGATGACAATGTAACAACCCAGGGCAATACATTCCTGAACGCAATCCAGTACCCGTGCCAGCACCCGACTAAAAAGCCCGCGGCAATAGTAATCAGTATCGCAATTGCCGGGTTAATGCCCTTTAAGGATATCATCCATGCCGCAAGGGCTCCCAGTGTCCCCAGTACAGTTCCAACTGACAGATCGATATTCCCCGCCACTATCACCAAAAGCATTCCGCAAGCCAGAATGCCAATGTGAACCATCTGCATAAACAGATTTGAAAGATTTCTGGAAGTTAAAAAGACGCCGCCGGTTAATATCGAAAAGATTATCCAGATTAAAAGTAACGCGGCAATCATGGTATACTGCCGGGTATTACTTTTTATTACAGAACCCAGTGCGGAACTAAATGATTCCTCATTCTGCTTATTATCAAGGTTGCTCAATTAATTACCTCCTGTTGCGTAAGCTATTATCTTTTCCTGGGTTGCTTCAGCCCTGAGTAATTCTCCGGCTATTGTCCCCTCATGCATTACAACGATCCTGTCGCTGACTCCCAAAATCTCAGGCAGTTCCGAAGATATCATAATAACGGCGATACCCGCTTCAGCCAGGTTTTGCATGATGCTGTGAATTTCAAACTTTGCGCCCACATCTATGCCGCGTGTGGGTTCGTCAAGAATAATTACTTTTGGGTTTGTTAAAAGCCATTTCCCCAGCGCTACTTTCTGCTGGTTGCCGCCGCTTAATTTTTCTACCAGCTGCTCCACCGAAGGTGTTTTGATCCGCAGCGATTGTATCATCTTTTCAACGGCGGTTAATTCCGCATCCTTGTCGATTAATCCGTTTTTCAGCCTTGAATAAAGGCTCGGCAGGGCCATGTTGTTCCTGACATTCTGGATAAGCACTATTCCGCTTCCCTTCCGGTCTTCGGAAAGGTAGTTGATCCCCGCCTTTATTACATCGGCAGGTGTACGGGTAACAACGGGCTTGCCGGAAAGCAGCACCTCCCCGGTACTTTTCTTTCCCCACACGCCAAGGATACTCAGCATCGTCTCGGTTCTGCCCGCGCCCATAAGGCCGGCAATACCCAGTATCTCGCCTTTCCTTACCGAAAGGTTAATGTTATTAAGGGCAATCTTGCCTTCTACTTCCGGATCGTAAACCGTCCAGTTTTTAATTTCAAAAGCCACTTCGTTTTTGGCAATGTCTTCCGGAATTCTGTTTGATTTGGGAAAACGCTGTGTTAATTCCCGGCCTACCATCAGGGAGATAAGTTTATCTTCGGTAAGTTCATTCGCTTCAAACGTCCCTTTGGATGTGCCGTCGACAAGCACGGTTATCCGGTCTGCAATTTGAAACACTTCCTTGAGTTTATGGGAAATAAAAATGCAGGTTATTCCGCGTTTTTTAAATTCCCGCAGCAGGTTCATAAGATGTTCACTCTCGGTTTCGGTTAACGCCGAAGTAGGCTCGTCAAGCACGAGTATCTTTGCTTCTTTTGCAATTGCTTTTGCTATTTCAACAAGCTGCTGCGTCCCTATTCCCAGGTTGATTACTTTGGTTGCCGGGTTTATTGCAAGGCCAACATCATCCAGCGCTTTTCGTGCGCGGATAAACGTGGTGTCCCAGTCAATTAAACCCTGTTTGTTAAGTATTTCGTTTCCAAGAAATATGTTTTCACTTACATTCAAATATTTAATAAGGGCCAGTTCCTGGTATATAACAACAACCCCTGCTTTTTCACTGTCTTTTATTGATTTAAAAGCCGCAACTTCCCCATTAATCACGACCTCGCCCGAATAGCTGGAATGGGGATATACTCCGCTGAGTATTTTCATTAACGTTGATTTTCCGGCGCCGTTTTCTCCGACCAGAGCGTGAATTTCCCCTTCTTTAACGCTGAAGAAAGCGTCATTGAGTGCAAAAACCCCGGGGAATTCCTTACGGATATGACGCATCTCAAGTATATTTTGGCTCACTGTATACCTCTGTAATTAATTGGGTATAAGGAGCAGGGAGTAAGTTTCGTATAACAAACCTGCTCCCCATTCCTTACTATGTCCCTTTACATGAATTCTTCTTCGTCAAATAACCCTGATGCAACCAATTCGCGGTGCCAGTTATTCTTGTCGATTTGGATGACGTCGTAAATAAGCGTTGCCACACCGTAATCGGGGTGGAATTCACCAACGCTTGCAGCGCCATTGGCAAGTTTAATGGCTGCATCCAAAGCGCCCGCTGACATTACCTTACAGTCGAAGTTTACTGTCATGCTCTGGGTTCCTGCGATGATCCTCTTAACTGCGTCAGTTTCGCAGTCCTGTCCGGTAACAATTACCCTGCCGGCCAATCCCTGGGCTGCCAGAGCCTGGATAGCGCCGCCGGCGGTCCCGTCGTTG
This sequence comes from Treponema sp., assembly GCA_009782495.1. Taxonomy (GTDB): domain Bacteria; phylum Spirochaetota; class Spirochaetia; order Treponematales; family Breznakiellaceae; genus WRIV01. Next base: position 207 of record WRIX01000020.1, on the reverse strand, counting down.
GGGGCAATAACGCCCTGGATGTTATTGTTGTTAGCGGTAAGGGCGTTTTCTGTGTGCCGAAGGGCCGCACTGGGTTCCCAGTCAATACAATCCTGTTCTGCTACGATAATGAAAGCGCCGCTGTCAAGTTTTGCCTTCATAGCGTCTTTGGCGCCCTGAGCAAGCGGAACACAGGTACTGTCACCGGGGTCGCCTTTCAGGAAAATA
>WRIX01000019.1 GCA_009782495.1 Treponema sp. | reverse complement strand
AATTATGCGCATATTAAAAGCCGCTGTAATTGGCGCAGGAAGCACGTATACGCCTGAGCTTATCGAAGGGTTTATTGACAGAAAAGACAGTCTTAACTTTCAGTCATTTTATTTAATGGACATCAATAAAGAAAAACTTGCAACCGTCGGCGGACTTGCACAAAGAATGCTTGCTTCAAAGGGTTTTACCGGCAAGATTGTACTGACACAGGATTTGGATGAAGCTATTGACGGCTCTGACTATATATTTGCCCAAATACGGGTAGGCGGACTTGCTGCGCGGATCAGGGATGAAAAGATTCCTTTAAAGTACGGTCTTTTGGGTCAGGAAACAACAGGAGCCGGCGGTTTTATGAATGCGCTCCGGACAGTGCCGGTAATGCTTGACATAGCACGGCGTATAGAAAAATCAGCCCCGCAAGCATGGTTGATCAATTTTTCCAATCCTTCGGGAATAGTTGCGGAAGCTTTATTAAATCATACAAAAGTAAAAATGATCGGCCTTTGCAACTGTTTTATCAACATGAGCGCCGAAATTGCAAAAACCATCGGTACCGATAAATTTGACTATGACTACATAGGGTTAAATCATTTAAGCTGGATTACTTCCGTTACGGTAAACGGCGAAAATATGCTTGGCCAGCTTGGAAAAAAAGGCAGCGGCAGGTTTAAAAACATACCGGAAGTTGATTACGACGAACGCCTTCTGGAAGCGATCCCCGCTATTCCTTCGTCGTATTTAAGTCATTACTATTTACGGGATAAACAATTTGAAAAAGCTTTGCATGCGGAAAAAACACGGGGCGAAGTTTGTGTTGAAATTGAACAAACCCTGATGGACAAATATCAAAACCCCGATCTTAATAACAAGCCCAAAGAACTGGAAGAGCGCGGCGGCGCTTTGTATTCCACGGCGGCAGTTTCGGCGGTGGATGCCATTGAAAACGATAAAAACGAATACCATGTAGTAAACGTAAAAAACAACGGTTCCGTCTCTTTTATGGACAATGATGATGTACTGGAATTAAAATGCAAATTAAACAAAAAAGGGGCGGAGCCTGTTCCGTTTCCAAGCCTGGATAATCCGTTTATAAAAGGTTTAATGCAGGCAGTTAAAGCCTACGAAAAACTTACCGTCAGAGCGGCTGTAAACCAAAGCAGGGCTGATGCGCTTGCCGCTCTGATGATCCACCCTTTAATTGGCGACTACCATAAAGCACAAGCAGTACTTGATGAAATGACAGAGGCGAATAAAGAGTTTATGCCAAAAGGACTTTTGATTTAATAATTGCCGGAGATAAAATTGAACGAATATGTATTGGGCATAGATACGGGCGCCACAAAAAGCCACCTTGCCCTTTTTGACATTTCGGGGACACTTGTGGATTTTTGCCATTGGGGGCCGCTCAATCATGAATCGCTTCCCGGTTCTTTTACCCAATTTGAGGATGAACTGGATCAATTTATAACACAAACCCTTTTAAAACACAAAATCACAATAAAACAGGTTTCTTATTCCGTACTCGGCGTAGCGGGCGCTGATACACTCCTTCAGCACAGTATAATTTCAAAAATAATAAAGAACATCGGATTGCAAAAATTCACCCTGGCAAATGACGCATTTCTGGGCATTCCCGCCGGAAGTCCGTCGGGAACAGGCATTTGTGCAAATAACGGAACCGGCTGTACCCTGGCCGGCATCGACAGCGAAGGTAAAATGATGCAAATTGGCGGTGTGGGCTTTATTTCTGACGATTACGGAGGCGGCGGATTTTTGGGAAAAAAAGTTGTTTCCGCAGTGTACCGTGAACTCTTCCGCAAAGGGGAAAAAACCTGCATGACAGGCGCTTTGTTCGAAAAACTCGGTATCTCAAACAAACATGACTTTATAGAAAAACTTTATGAAAAAACAGATAACCGCAGTTTTAAGCTTGGCTCCTGTACCAAAATACTGTTTGAAGCTGTTTCTAAAAATGATCCAATTGCAAAGGAAATTGTATTAAAGTCGGCAGCTAACTATGCCAACGGAATTTCATGTATGATTGACGAGCTTTACTTTAAAACAGATGAAGAACTGAACATAGTGTTTGAAGGCTCTGTTTTTGTAAGGGGCGAAGATCCCCTGTTGCTTGAAGCAATAAAAGAAAAAATCATTAATGATAATTCCGGTTACCGTTTTAAATATACCCTTCTGGATGTTCAGCCGGTAGCCGGCGCTGTTATTTGGGCGCTTAATATGCTTGGAGAAAAGGGCGCTTATTATAACAAGGTCTGCGCTCAATTGCAGGGCTAAATACTGTTTTCTTGGCCTGTATGATCAGCGGTGCCGTTACCCATATCACCGGAAGAGTTCATTTCACCAGTTAAATCCAATTTCCTGTGCAGCGTTTTCCTGCCTATACCCAGCACTTCCGCAGTTTTGCTTTTATTGCCTTTCAGGAAGGCCAGTGTATCCTGAATAATCAATTGTTCACATTCATCCATGTTTGTACCAAGAGGGATACGTATCCAGCCTTTGTCGCTGTGAGCCCTGACCGTAGGAGGGAGGTCAGAATCGGCAATAATGTTTTCCTTGGCCATTACCACGGCGCTTTCCACACAGTTCCTCAGCTCGCGGACATTACCTGGCCAGTCATAAGCGTACAGGGCTGTACGCGCTTTATCATCAAAACCTTTTATCAGCTTGGCGTTTTCCTGCGAAAATTCACGGAGGAAAGTACTGATAAGCATCGGAAGATCGTCCTTGCGTTCACGTAAAGGGGGAACACGGATGTTTACAACATTAAGACGGAAAAAAAGATCCTCCCTGAAAGCGCCTTTTTCAATTTCTGCTCTAAGGTCCCTGTTGGTAGCGGCAATAATCCGTACATCGGTTTCGATAGTTTCCTCTCCCCCTACCCGTTCAAAATTTCGTTCCTGCAGCACCCGCAGCAGTTTAATTTGTATGTTTTGATCGATTTCTCCAATTTCGTCCAGAAAGAGTGTCCCTTCGTTGGCAAGTTCAAAACGGCCCCTGCGCCGTGCAACCGCTCCGGTAAACGCACCTTTTTCATGACCAAAGAGTTCGCTTTCGACAAGTGAATCGGGAATAGCGGCACAGTGAACCTTAATCATGGGTTTTCCCTTGCGCGGAGAAAGTTCGTGAAGGGCGTCGGCAACCAATTCTTTTCCCACACCTGATTCACCGGTAATAAGTATTGATGCCCTGGATGGAGCAGCCCTGCTAATCATATCAAAAACCTGCTGCATTGCAGCGCTGGAACCAACCATAGTTTTAAACTGGTTGTTTTTTGCCAGCATTTCTTCCAGGTTTTTATGCTTAAGTGAAAGTTCGCGATTGGCAAGAGCACGCTTGACCAGCATGGAAAGATGATCAAGATTAACCGGCTTTGTAAGAAAATCGTATGCGCCGCTCCTCATTGCCGCAACGGCGTTTTCGACTGTTCCATGCCCTGTAAGGATGATCACAGGAAAACCGGGAATAGAAGCTTCGATTTTTCGCTGAAGTTCTTCTCCGCTTAAGCCGGTCATACGCAGATCGGTAATTACCAGATCTATGTCTCCCTTTTCAAAACGCCGCCAGCCTTCCGCGCCGTCGCTTGCAGTTACCACTTCATAGCCGTCCATTTCCAGACCTGCGGCAAGACCTTCACGGATATTTTTTTCATCATCCACGACTAAAAGCCGGAAATTCATTGTACCTCCTCTACTCCGCCGGACGAACGGCAGGAAGTGTCGCTAGTGAAGCATCGCGCAATTCTCCTCCGGAAGGTAAAAGACGCCTGTCCCGCTGCGGAATGGGAAGCGCAATGGTAAAGCAAGTTCCTTCACCCTCTTTTGAAGTAACGTTTATTTCTCCCCGGTGCTCACGGATTATTTTAAACACCAGCGTTAAACCAAGACCGGATCCCCGTTCCTTGGTAGAAAAATACGGTTCAAAGATTTTTGCAAGATTTTTGTCGGGTATTCCTGCGCCTGTATCAATAACACTCAGAATCGCTTCGTTGTCTTTTTTTTCTGTTTTTAGAATTATTTTTCCTCCTTCTGTCATGGCCGCCACTGCATTTTGGATCAGGTTGAGCAGGGCCTGCTTCATAAGCTGTTCATCAAAATCAAGAAGGGGAAGTTTCTCATCTAGATCAAGTTCCAAATCAACCTGGGCATCTGAGAGCTCGTAGGCGGTAAATTCCGCAATTTCCTGGAGAAAATTGTTGAAATTCGATTCCTTTAAATTCAAGGTCATAGGACGGACTGCAAAAAGAAAATCAACCACAATATGATTAAGACGATCTATTTCTTCGTTGATCACGTCGATATAGCGGTGAAACATGGAAAAATATGCTACCGGCCCTTTTTCTCCATGACTGAAATTCGGGTCAGGCCTGTCTTCCGGATGGGAAAGGTAATACAGTTCCTCGTTTTTGGAAAATGCTTTCTGCAAAAGCTGAATATGAATCGAAATCGAACCAAGGGGATTTTTGATCTCGTGGGCAACTCCTGCGGCCAGTGTTGTCAGGCTCGCCAGACTTTCTATTTGCCTCATCCGGGCTTCTTTCTTTCGTTTTTCGGTAATGTCATTTATGTGAACAAGGGAACCGGTAATCTGGTAATCCTTAACCAGGGGGAATATGCTGATTGACAAAAGCCGCCTTGTTCCCTTAACTTCGGTTTCAAATTCCCGTTCATCTACCCGGTCGCCGGAAAGCAATGCTGTCTTTAAAAATGCTGCAATTTCATTGTCATCAATAAGTTTCCAAACCCATACATCTTCTCTTTCTGTCCGTGAAAGAGGCAAGAGACGTTCGGAGAATTTATTTGCCAGGATCAGGTTATGTTCCGAATCGCATACCAGTATCCCTTCGGCAAGTGAATCCAGTACTGTCCCCAGGCGTTCGATATCATCAATCAGGGAAAGAAAATATCCCTGGATTTGATCGGAATTATTCAGCTTTGCAATTATTTGCAGCAAATGCCTGACTATTTGTTTCATATCATTCCTGTTTTTAACGCTTCAAAAAGCCGTTCCAGCACCATTGGCGGCTTAATATTGAAAGAATCGTTTTCCGCCATTGACCGATTTAATTCCCCGTGCCACAGTTCCGTTATAATGCTCTTTTCTAAAGAGATATCCTGATCATTGTCTCCACTGCGCAGCCAGGCAACAACAAGCGCCGAACATTGCTGTAAAAACCGTATAAAAAGACCGGGGATTTCAAACTGTTCGGCCGTATCAAGCACTTTTTGCAATGCGTCTTTTGCATTGCCAGCGGGCCTTCCCATAGCTCCTGTTTCGGAAATAAGAGCGGTATATTTCCCAAAATCAATTAGTACAGCGGAAGTAACAACGTTCTGAACGCCCGCTTTCATCTGCCCGGTTGAGTATGCCCTCCTTCCTTCCCTTACCGCTTCTGCCGCAACAGAGGCGGCAAAGAACGCGCTTAAAGCATAGAGCGCATCACTTTTTACCGGAAGAAAAGAAGCAAAATACGATTCAATGGAATCTGCAGCCGTTTGCTTTTCACGAAAAATGCGGCTTAATACTTCTTTTTCTTCTTCGGTTTTCCGTTTGGCAAAACGGTATTCCCTGAGCCGGGAAAGCATAGTGGGAAGCAAAATCATGGGGCGGGAACTTGTCAGGACGATTGAAAGATACGGAGGCGGTTCTTCCAGAATTTTAAGGAGTGAATTTTTAGCGCCTTCCTGCATTTTTTCTGCATTTTCCATGATAATGTGTTTTTTCTTTCCCAGAGGTGCAAGGCGGCTCCAGTAGGCAGCCTTGCGAATCTGTGCAATGGGAATAAGCTCACCAAGTCCCTCGGCCTGCAATTTTGCAGTTTTTTTTATAATACTTTCACATTTTTTTTTCAGATCATTATTTTCACCGGCATATTCAATATCTTCAAGTTCTTCTTCCAGAATATCTATCTGGCCTTTAAGCTTTCCCAATTTATGATCATCTTCCCAAAGTATGCTGTTAAACCGCAAGAGAAGTTTGCGAACGGATCGCAAGAAGAGCATCCTGCTCCCCGGGTTTTCGGGATTACGAAGAAAAGGCCCTGAAGAAGCGGCGATTTCTTCAAAAAAATGCCGCTTTCCCAATATAAGCAGATCCGGCGAAACAAGGTTACGATGACGAACACAGGATGAACAGGAACAGTTCCAGTCTCCCTGCACATCGTTTTTTTCACAGCTTTGAACACGGGCCAATTCCAGCGCAGTCGTTCCTTTTCCCCCATATTCGGGGCCGGAAAACAAAATGGAAGGGGCAAGAGAACTGCTGCCTATATCAGACTTTAGTTGATCGATTACCTGGTTTTGAAAAAGGATATTTTCAAACACGGAAAGCCCTCACGAGCGGCAGAAGATATTGAGCAAAAAAACTTTTATCAGCAAGCGGAGCAGGATCAAAAACAGGCTGGATTGTCAAAACAAACAATGAAAGAACGATAAGAGCGAAGCTTTCGGCCAGTCCCAGTATCATACCAAGAATTTTATCCAGAATACCCAGGTCGAGACGGGTGACAATGTCTTTGATGGTATGCTCGAAAATTTTTCCAACAGCAAACACTGCAATAAAAATTACAAAAAAAGCAAGTATCTCCGGAAGCAGTTCCATTTGTAAATAACGCGAACGTATAAAAACGGCGCCGGTTTTAAAGAAAAGAACTGCGGCTATAACAGAAAATGCCACAGAAGCAATAGAAAAAAATTCTCCGGTAAAACCCTTTAAAAAACCTCTGAGAACAAGCAGTCCCGCAATGACAATAAAAATCAGGTCCAGGGTTTGCATTATTTTGCCCCCCCGGTATAACCTGAATTTTGCATTAATGTATCAACCATAAGCCGGACTATGTTCCCTGTTCCGTCGGCGCTTCCTATCCCGGCAGAAGCCTGTGCCATTGCATCACATTTTTGATCTGTCAGTTCTTGCAGCGCTTCTTTCAGGTCTGCCGCAGTCCTTTTATCGGGAGATAATACTATAGCAGCGCCGGCTCTTTCAAAGAACCGGGCATTTTCTACCTGATCCCCTCTTGTACCCGCACCGGCCAACGGCAGCAGCACCATGGGTTTTCCCACGGTGGCACATTCCCATACAGTACCTGCGCCGCTCCTTGCCAAAACCAATTCCGCTGCGCCAAGTACATGGGGAAGTTCATCTTTTATGTATGGATAGGGTTTATAACGCGGTGATTCAATTGTTTCATGTTTCCATGCGGCGCCGGTTTGATGCACTACAATATATTTTTGTGTAAGCTCATCCAAAGAATCAAGTACAAGTTCATTTAACTCTTGAGCTCCCTGGCTGCCTCCAAGTACAAGGAGTATATGATCGTCCTTTTCCACTCCAAGAAATGCCCTGCCCTTTGTTGGATCGGCGGCTTTGAATACAGCCCTTACCGGATTACCCAATACAACTACTTTATCCCGAATTTTTTCCGGAAACCTTTGCATGGTTTCCGGGTATGCAGTAACAATGCGTCCTGCGCCTTTTGCCGCAAAACGTGCATTGATTCTTGTGGCAAGACCCTGACTGTAATCCGATTCGTGGGTAATTACCGGTATTCCCAAAGAAGCCGCTGCCGCACAGGGAGGAACACTTACAAAACCGCCCTTGGAAAAAAGCAGAGCGGGATTTTCACGCTTAATAATTTTCCGGGCTGCACAATAGCCAGCCGCCACTTTAAAAAAATCGCCGATATTCCGAAAAGAAAAATTCCGCCTTAACTTTCCGGCCGGAATGGGATAAAAGTCTATATGCGCTTCTTCTACGATGGAACGGTCAAGTTTATTATTTGAGCCAATCCAGAAAATCCGGCAGTCCAATTCCTGTTTAAGAGCAGAAGCAACCGCCAATCCGGGATAGATGTGCCCTCCCGTACCTCCCCCTGTAAAGGCAATACAAAACTCACTTTTTGCCATTAACTAAGGGTAGTATATCACGCCTGTTTTCGCAATTGGTAAGAAGGACTTTTTAATATGCAACCGCAGATTACACGGACAGATTCGGATGATACAGATTTTTCTAAAAACTACCTGTAACAATCCGCCTCTATCTGTGTTAGAAAAAAAATTATTTTTTTCGTGCGGCTTTTTTTGCCGCCGGCTTTTTGGCAGCAGCCGTTTTTTGCTCAGCCCGGTCAATGGCGCTGGCAGGGAATACTCCGGTTTGTGCCGAATGATCATCGGCAAACCAAATCGTAAAAATTTCTTTTGTCTCTTCATCAATAGATTGGACAACCATCTTTGCACTATTCGGCAACCCGGAAGCAATTACTACGTCGCCGATAAGTCTTTCTGTAGCTCTTACGCTCATTATAACTCCTTAAAAAAATGATTGAGCCGCGCAGGATTCGAACCTCCGACCACCGCCTTAAAAGGGCGATGCTCTACCTACTGAGCTAGCGGCCCAAAATATTAACTAATATAAAAAATACACAATATGAAAAATAAGGTCAAGTCCCTGTTTAAAAAAAGTTGATTCAGGTTCACTTCCGATAGGCGGCGTGGGCATGGTAGCTGGTACGTGCCAGGGGAGAAGAAACTACATAACTAAAACCTTTTCCCAGTGCGATGTTTTTCAGCCGGATAAATGTATCGGGGTTAATGTACTCTTGTACCGGAATTTGGGTTTTTGAAGGCTGTAAGTATTGGCCCATTACAAGAACATCTACTTTTACAGCCCGGAGTTCATCCATTACAGACAGAATCTCATCCTCAGTTTCACCCAAACCCAGCAGCAAACTGGATTTTGTCATGATATCAGGGCGGATATTCTTAACTTCGGATAAAGTTCGCAGGCTTTTTTCAAAAGAAGCGCGGCTGTCCCTGATATTCTGCTGCAGGGAACGGACTGTTTCTACATTGTGGGCAATTGTCTCCGGCATAGCGTTGATAACCGTCAGCAATTCATCTCCAAAATAATCGGGAATAAGCGCCTCCACTTTACAGATGGTATTTATTTCCTTGATTGCACTGATACATCGTGCAATATGATTTGAACCCCGATCCGGTAAATCATCCCGGTCTACAGAAGTCAGAACAACATAACTAAGGCCTAACTCTTTTACCGCCTGTGCAAGCGCAGCAGCTTCCATGTCCTGGACGGCCCTGCCCGTTTTAGCAGTAGAAACAGCACAAAACCGGCAATGCCTGGTACAGACATCCCCAAGGATCATAAAGGTTGCCGTTCCCATACCCCAACATTCACCTTTGTTGGGACATTTTGCTTCGTCACAGACTGTATGAAGACCCCTTTGATCAATAATTGATTGTATCTTTTTCCATTCCTCCCCGCCGGGGGCGCGAACTCGTATCCAATCGGGCTTTTTATCGGGAGTAACCACTGGTAGATACTATATAAAAACGGTTAAAAAGTATACACTTGATGTATGGCTAAACTGAATTACGATGAATCAAAAATAAAAACACTTTCTTCTCTGGAACATATCAGGCTGCGTACAGGAATGTATATAGGCAGGCTGGGAGATGGTTCCAACCCCGATGACGGTATCTATGTTTTGCTAAAAGAAGTGATCGACAACGGCATTGATGAATTTATCATGGGAAACGGCAAACAAATCGAAGTGATGATAAAGGATAATGGGCCGGGAAAATCGGTAGTGAAAATCCGGGATTTTGGCCGCGGTATACCTTTGGGAAAACTTGTGGAATGTGTGTCGGTTATCAATACCGGGGCCAAATACAACGACGATGTATTTCAGTTTTCAGTAGGCCTTAATGGAGTCGGAACCAAAGCCGTAAACGCACTTTCTTCCCATTTCCGTGTGGTGTCGATACGAAACGGTGATTTTGCCGAAGCTGTTTTTGAACTGGGCATATTAAAAAATCAGCGCAAAGGAAAATGTGCGGCATCAATGCCTGCTGCGGCGCGCAAAGACGGAACTTTTGTTGAATTTACCCCGGATAATTCGATATTTGAAAACTACCGCTTTAATGCGGAATTCGTAGAAAAACGGATCCAAAACTACACCTATCTCAATTCAGGTCTGACTCTGACGCTGAACGGTAAAAATTATATTTCCAAACAAGGGCTCTTCGATCTGCTGAAAGAAGAAACAGGAGACGATATACTCTATCCAATCGGTTATTTCAAAGGTCAGCACATTGAATTCTCCTTTACCCATACCAATAATTACGGGGAAGAATATTTTTCCTTTGTAAACGGTCAATACACCGCTGACGGAGGAACGCACCTTTCGGCTTTTAAAGAAGGGTTTCTTAAAGGTATACAGGCATATTTTAAAAAAGACTACAAAAGTGAGGATATCCGGGAAGGAACAACAGCTGCGGTGGCAATTAAAATAAAAAGCCCTGTTTTTGAAAGTCAAACCAAAAACAAACTGGGAAACACCGACATCAGATCCTGGGTGGTTCAGTCAGTACGGGAAGGCGTGGATGAATGGCTTCACCGCAATCCCCTGGCTGCAAAAAAACTTGAACAGAAAATTGTTTCCAACGAAAAGCTCAGGACGGAGCTTAACGCCGTAAAAAAAGAAGCCAGAGAAGCGGCAAAGAAGATTTCACTGAAAATCCCCAAGCTCAAAGACTGCAAGTATCACCTGGAAGACGGAAAACACGGAGAGTTTTCTACCATATTTATTACCGAAGGTGATTCCGCCTCCGGATCAATGGTTACAAGCCGTGATGTTATGACTCAGGCGATCTTTGCGCTTCGGGGAAAAATCGAAAATATGTACGGGAAAAAACAAACGGCGATTTATAAAAACGAAGAGCTGTACAATTTAATGACCGCCCTTGGCATCGAAAACGATATTGAAGGGCTTCGTTATGCACGCATCGTCATTGCAACCGATGCAGACTTTGACGGCTTTCACATAAGAAATTTACTGCTTACTTTTTTTCTTTCATACTTCGAAGAACTTGTCACAAGTGGCCACATTTTTATTCTTGAGACTCCACTCTTCCGCGTAAGGACAAAAAAAGAAACCCGGTACTGTTACAGTGAAAAAGAACGCGACGAAGCTGTGGAAGATATGGGCGGCTCCAGCGAGATAACCCGTTTTAAGGGTTTGGGTGAAATCAGCCCAAAAGAATTCGGCCAATTTATAGGGGAAAATATGCATCTTGTACCTGTATCGGTAAATACCCTTAAAGCAGTACCCCAGGTGCTTTCCTTTTATATGGGAAAAAACACACCGGAACGGCGTGAATATATTATGAAAAACTTAATAGAGGACGTAGGATAAAATTAAAACAAAAGCAGAACCTGACCTCTTGCTACTTTCCGCCGTTTGCCGTAAATTGTTAAGTGCCTATGGCTTACATTAAAAATCTTTTTGACAGAAATTTCCTTGAATACGCAAGTTATGTAATCAAGGACAGGGCTATTCCCGATCTTGAAGACGGTTTAAAACCGGTCCAGCGCCGTATACTCCATTCCCTTTTTGAAATGGACGACGGTAAATTTCACAAAGTTGCCAATATTGTCGGCCACTGTATGCAGTACCACCCCCACGGAGATGCGTCTATAGGCAGCGCCCTGGTTGTTCTGGCCAACAAGGATCTGTTTATAGACAGACAGGGAAATTTCGGCAATATCTATACCGGCGACGAAGCATCGGCACCGCGTTACATTGAATGCCGATCGACTCCTCTGGCAAAGGCAATTTTTTACAATCCCAAGCTGACTCCCACTGTCGATTCTTATGACGGCAGAAAAAAAGAACCTGTTCTTTTCCCGGCAAAAATTCCCGTTATTCTTGTTATAGGCGCCGAAGGAATTGCCGTTGGAATGTCCACCAAAATACTGCCGCACAATGTACTCGAAGTACTTGAGGCGGAAAAAGCCTGCCTTCAGGGAAAGAAATTTGAACTGTATCCCGATTTCCCCACCGGAGGACAAGTCGATGTCTCGGATTATCAGGACGGCAACGGCAAAGTTCTAGTCAGGGCAAAGCTTGATACTTCGGACCCGAAACGTATCGTTATCCGGGAACTTCCCTACGGATCAACAACAGAAAGCATCATTAACAGTATAGAAAGCGCAGCCAAAGCGGGACGTATTAAAATACAGGGGATAAGCGACTATACCACAGAAAAAGTAGAAATTGAAATCCGCCTTGCCCGTGGAGTGTATTCCGAAGAAACGGTAGATGCCCTTTTTGGTTTTACTGAATGTGAACAGTCCATTTCGGCAAATCTTCTTGTAATCAGAAACGGCCTTCCATCGGTTATGAACATAACCGATGTGATCAAATATCATTCTAAATTGCTGGTAAAGATACTCACCAAAGAACTGGAACTGGAAAAAAGCGAACTGCTGGATAAACTTCACCTTAGAAACCTGGAACGGATCTTTGTCGAAGAGCGAATTTATAAAGCAATAGAAAAAATGAAAACCGCCAAGGGTGTCAGTGATGCAGTAATTGCCGGCTTTAAGCCCTTTGCCAAAGAAATAGGCCAACGGGGAGTCAGCGCCGGCGATGCAGAACATTTGCTGAAAATTCCCATCAGGCGGATTTCGCTTTACGACATCAACAAGGCAAAGGAAGAGATGGAGGCAATCAATGCCCGGATTAAAGAAATTAACCATCACCTGAAAAATATAACTGCCTATGCACTGCGTTTTCTTGACGGTATCATCGGCAAAATAAAAGCTGATGAAGAACTTGCCGGAGGAAAACGGCGAACCAAAGTTGGCCTTTTTGACAAGATCGATGTAAAAGAAGTTGTCCGCAAGGATGTACAGCTTAAATACGACAGCGAGAGCGGCTATCTGGGAACATCCGTTTCCGGCGGTACAGTTGTTGCCGAGCTTTCTCCTTTTGATCGTATTCTTGTGATACGCGGGAACGGTTTGTGGTCGGTAACGGATATTCCGGAAAAAGCTTTTATCGGACCAAAAGCGGTATACATAGGAGAAGCAAACAAAGATATTATTTCCCCGATAATCTTTACCTTGATTTATACGGAACCAAAAACCGGATATCCCTGCATTAAACGATTCCAGATTGAAGGGTGGATTATGAATAAGGATTATGCCCTGCTTCCCGACGGTTGTACGATTCTTCACGGCGATACCAGGCCCAAATTCACCTTTGCCGTTAAATACAAGCCAAAGCCGCGTCTTAAAGTTTTATCCGAAGCATTTAAGGCTCAGGATTACAATGTAAAGGGTATCAAGGCAGGCGGCGTACGGCTTTCGACAAAAGAAGCGCTGACTGTCGATAGCGGAAAATAAGGAAGAATTATGGATAGTGAGACCGATTCATTTTCCGTTGACCACAAAGCAATTGAAATATTTTCTGCAGAAGAACGAAACGAAATCAATGAACGTATAGAAGCTGCTTCTGTTCGTGATGCAGTAACCGCACCGGGCCTCCCTTCCAAAGACCAGGCTTTAAAGCGCGGGTTTTTTCCGTTGCTTGTTAATGCCGGCGCAGTTGTACTTTTAACGGTTGGAGTATTGCTGCTCTTTACATTTCAGCAGACCGATGCAGCGGAAATTCGTAAATCCGGCGTTGTTCTTGGCATTACGGAACGGGCCCTGATTCAGGAAATTCGCAAAGAAATTAACACTCAGCTTAATGAAAAAGATCAAGCCATTGAAGCGATGATTAAACGGATAACGGAAATTGATCGTGAACTTGAGTTACTTAATTCACTGGAAGTGTTGTCCGGTGAACAACAGAAAACAATGGAAGAACTTTTGGTCAGGCAGGAAGAATACAGGGAAAACTTGACTGTCTTACAACATGAAAGATCGCAGATTTTAACACAGGCGAGGATTCGGGAAACAGAGATCCGGCAGCGGGAAGAAAAACTTCTGGAACAGCAGCTGATTTTGGAAAACATATCCGCCCAAAGCAAGGCAGAAATAGAAAATGCCAGGGAAGAGCTTTTAAAACTTTCAAACGAAGCGGAAAAAGCATCCCTTATCGAAAGGCAGCTTGCAGCATTCTATACAACCATTTTACGCCAAATAGAAGAACGTCAATTTAAAGCGGCAGAAAACAGCATAGCCGCACTTAATGAATACCTTGCAACGCCCGCTTTTAGTTCCATAAAAGCAATTCAGGCCCGGCAAGCGAGCGATGCAGCGGTGGTACATGCCCTTTCGCTGCTCCTTTCCGAAGCGCAAAAATCCCCGGGCAGTTCTGCGGCTGTTGTTCAGGTTGAAGCGCTCCCGCCGGTTCCTCCGGGCGCCGATGCAGAAGCGGCCCTGAGACAGCAAGTTGCCCTCCAGTCCGTATCCATCGCCGAGCAAAACGCCGTTCTTGCAGAACTGCAAAAGACCATGGATGGTTTACAGCAACAGAATGAAGTAACATCACAAACCATTGCAGAGCGGGACAGACAACTGGAAAGCTTAAGAGCGCAAAACGTCTCACAAGCCCAGCAGATTGAATCGCTGCAAAAAACCATTTCCAGCATAAACTCCGCACTTCGTGATAATCAGCAATGACGAATCCCGCAGGCGATTGAATGGCAAGCGATGCCCATGTACATCCGTTTTATTTGCTTGATTTGCATCCCAATGCCGAAGACGAACGCCGTTCGCTTGACATAGCCTGCGCTGCAAGTTCATGCGGTAAAAAAGAATTTTTGCTGCATGAAAAACTGTCTGCCGCTTCCAAAAACGAAGGGGCAGCGCCGCTGTTTCCCTGTTTTGCCGTTCACCCCCAGCTTCCGGCTTTAGTAGTAAATGAAAAAGCACATTGTTCTGCCGAGGATTTTCGGGATCAACTGGAATTTTTATCTACTCTTGCAGTCGAAAACAGAATTTCCGCAGTTGGAGAATGCGGTTTTGACTTATACTCGCAAAACCACAAGGATACAGAAGCCATTCAGGATGAATTATTTGCCGTCCATTTGGAAATTGCGATGCAGTATAATCTACCTGTTGTAATACATGTCCGGCGGGCCATGCATAAAATATTTCCCTTTGCTAAAACCCTTAAAAAACTTCCGGCGGTTGTTTTCCATTCCTGGTCAGGTTCCCCCGATGAAGCCTCTGCCCTGCTTCGTAAGGGCATACCCACCTTTTTTTCTCTTGGAACAACGCTGCTCCTAAACCATAAAAAAGCAATACGATCATTCGCCGCCCTTCCGATAGAACGATTGCTGCTGGAAACCGACGCACCTTACCAACCATTGCAGGGCAAAGCGTTTTCCTCCTGGCTGGATATGCCGGCGATTCTGGAAGCAGCGGCAAAGATACGAAAAGAAGCCGGTGTAAAACAGGGAATTAATGTAACCGAATTGGAAGCGATTGTCGACAGGAATTTTTTTGGAGTTTTTAATCTTTAATAACATGTTTGGGATTTAGGAGCGAACAATCACAAGAGGGAGCGTGCCACTCGGAAACCAAGACCAAACCACGGGGTAGAAGGACTGACGGAATTCCGATTGGCCGAACGTACATCCCGACCATTATAGTTCCATGAACCGCCGCGCACTACTCTATTGGAGCCTGAATCCGGCCCTTGAGGGTCTTTTTGATCTTCAGATGGGTATTTCTCATACCAGTCCCAGCATAATTCCCACACATTCCCGTGCATATCATAAATGCCCCATGGATTTGGCTCGAAGCTTCCTACAGGCATTGTTCTTTCCCGCCACTCTCCCCGAGCATTATCATTGTATGGATAATATCCATTATAATTTGCCTGATCGGTTGTAATATTGCTCCCTGTGCTGAATGGTGTCGTTGTTCCTGCACGGCAGGCATATTCCCACTCTGCTTCGGTCGGCAGCCGGTATCCGTTTGCTTTACGGTTCCAAATTACATTTTTTCCGTCTATGTTATACGCAAGTGTTAAACCCTCTTGTTCGCTAAGCCAGTTGCAATATTGTACCGCATCATTCCAGGTTACCGATGCCACAGGATGACTTTCATCCTGGTCGTAATGTGGATTTTTCCAATTCACCTCTGCCTTTTTTCTCCATTGACCATATCCAATATCAGATACAAATGTACCGCTATATTTTTCAGCTTCCGTCTCGTAACCGCTCGCGTTTACAAATCTGCGAAATTCACCCACTGTTACTTCACATTTCCCCATATAAAACGAGCTTATCTTTATTTTGCGTTGCGGACCTTCTCTGCCACCGTCCATATAACCATCACTGCCTCCCCGTTGCGGCTCATCAGCAGGACTCCCCATGGTAAATGTTCCGCCATTTATTCGTACAAAACCATCAGGCACATTCGCTTTTATGCAACTGCTATATCCAAGAATAAGCATAACAAGAAGAATTATGCCCAAAAGCATTTTTTTCGTCATATAACCCTCTAAATATTACTTAGCAAAAAAAATAATTAATATAATGAACATTTTTGATCATTTTTAAAAAATTTATTTATCTTATATGAGAAAATGCTTTATAAAGATAGTCTACGAAGCGGCCTTCTGCATTGCTTTAAGTTCTTCCAGCGGCAGGTTTTCCAGGTAAATGTCAAGGGTTTCTTTTTCGGTGCCGGGGAAAGAAAGAAATTCCAGAGAGATAATCCTGTCTGTCCTCCGTACCGTGCAGACAGGGGAAAGGATATTCTCGCCCACCCGCAGGGAACAGCAGCGAATGTTTGTATTTGCTTTTATGTCTTCTACCAGACCGGGATGATAAGGTTCAAAAGAAATGCCTGCCGATGAAACTGTTTTAACAATACCGGTAATAATTTTTTCGTCTGCCGGGTGAGAAAAAACAAATCCTATGTGGCTCCAGTTTTCCGGACGGTAACGGCGGTTTGTCCGTTTATCATCTACTGCAACATAGCGGGCAAGCAAGGTCTGGATCTTTTCTGTTTCGGCGGGATTTTCCAGAGACTCCAGCACAAGGCCGTTGACATCCAGAGCCATAGCCTTGTTGATCTCCTCCTCGGGAAAGGCGTCTCCTTTGAGTATAACAACAGGACATTCATTCTTGGGCCGGAAACAGCGGACAAAGCGCGTCATGGTTTTCCAATGCCGGGGAAAATCCTTTGCGCTGATGATGATCCCTTCAGGATCAATTTCATCAACATTATCCATAGCTTTCTGGATATTCCGGTACCGGATCAGATCAAAACCGAGCGGTTTTAGAAATAACGAAACATTGTCGAAAGTTTTATCCGAACCCAGCACCACAAGCAGTTTCATTCAGTTCCTAACCTGGTTACAGTATAATCCTGAATTGCCCAAACGTCATCCCTTCTGCGGAGATTGTAGGTATAACGGCGTCTTTCGGTATACCTTCCTACCTGGAACCATTCGGTAACTACTACAGAAGCAAGTTCTCCGTTATGGGAAGTGTTTTCAATTCTGAAATCCGATGGAATAAGGGCAATATCTTCGTCTGCCGTAGAATTTCTAAGGTCATCCCGGTATTTGGCCATCATCCTGATTCGTCCTTCTTCGGATTCATTAAGCCAGCTCCGGCGGCGTACAGCATCATTGGTGATCATCGCTTCCATATCCATATAGAGAAAGAATTTTTCCCACTGGGATTTCTGCCGGGCGGTAAGCATATACGCTATTACTTCGTCGGGGGGCATTTTTTCCCGTACCAGGACAGCTCCTGTTTCCACATCCATCTGGAAGGGAATGCCGCCGGGACCGGGCAGAGCCGGCGGCCTAAGGTTTAAATTAAGCCTGTTGGAAACCAGGGGCATTCCGCGGGGGGTAGAAACTGCCGTTTCACGGAACAATTCGGGGAAGATACGCGCCTGAACCACAAACGAGCCTGCATCTCTCATGGCTGCATAGTTCCGTATGTCTTCTACAAAAGAAAATGATTCTCCGGGTTCAACGGTAATTTCCCTGAAATACACATTGCGGCTTTCGCTGCGCTTCCGGCGTAAATAATCCGCCATATCCAGGCTTTGGTTTGCAAGGTTTCGTATATCAAAATCAATGGAAAAAACCCTTTCGTCTGCCAGTTTGAACCGGAAAGGAGCAGGGCTCTGATTGGTTATTGTTACCTGTACATAAATCGGTTCACCGGAAACCCCTGAAACATGGTAGATCTTTTTATCATAAAAACGGATGGACAGTTCAATATCTGCCGCAAAAACAGAAAATATACCGATTGCCGTCAGAAAAACAGTAAAAAACCATCGTTTTTGAGTTTGTTTCACCGCTTAACTCCTGTTACATAAGAAAGATTTCTATTATATAGTTATCGGTAAACCGGATTAAAAGCCTTATGCCAATCTTGCTACAAAACCCGCTTCTTGCGGCACTCCGAAACGATCCTTCTGTATTGAATCTTCTGAATCAATATAAACATTGCCGGGATTCAAATCCTCTGGAACTTGAAGGTCCGGAAGGCGCCGTTCATGCCATGATTCTGGCTCTGCTGCGTTCGGAAGAGCATTCCGTTCCTGCCCTGGCAATAGTTCCAACTGAACGGGAAGCGGAAGATTTGGCAGGGGATTTGAACGCTGTTATTGCAAAAAGACCGCAGGAAGAAGCGCTGCAATTGTTTCCCTGGTGGGGAACTCTGCCTTACCGTGAAGGTTCCCCGCTCTCGTCTGTTTTTGGGGAAAGGACAAAAGCCCTTGCCGGATTGTTAAGCGCCGGACTCACAGACAGCTCCCCGCTTCTTATTGTTCCAAAACGTGCTTTTCTGACTCCTCTGCCTCCTCCCGGTTATTTCAGCAAGCTTCTGATTCCTATTAAGACAGGCGATACTATTGACACTTCGGCTCTGGCAGCTCTTCTTTCGGAACGGGGTTATACAAGAGTACCGCGGGTTCAGCTTCACGGAGAATTTGCTCTGCGGGGCGAAGTTCTGGACATTCTGATGGGCGGAGACGACGAAGCTTACCGCATATTGCTTGACTTTGAAAAAGTGGAATCGATCAAATGTTTTGATCCGCTGGACCCCAGTCAGGGAACCGGCAAAGAAAAACTTAAATCTGTAATTATTCGCCCGCTTAAAGAAGTAATATGGACAGACGAAACTCTTGCAGCTCTGGAAAAAAATATTTCCCAATTACCCGAGTTTGTACGGTACAGCGGCAAGACTACTGCTTCCGAAGCTGCAGCACAACTGCTGGATAAACTGAAAACCGGCGTTACGCTGAACGGAGAAGAGCTGTTTTTTTCCCTGGCTTTTAAAAATGATAAAAAAAACAGTTCCGGTATATCGACAATTCTTGATTATCTTCAGCCGGGATCACCGGTGTTTTTTCTTGACAGGGAAAGAATGGAAAAATCACAGATGGTGCAGGAAACGGAATACCAGAAGCTTTTCCGCAAAGCGCCAAAGGAAAGACCTTTTCCCGCTCCGGAACGCATACTCCTGAAATTTAACGATATGGCTGCCACGGCAGAGGAGAAATTCCGTACACTGTCTTTTATGGCGCTTCGCAGCGAAGGAAAAAACCGCATCCGCATACCATGCGACCCGCCGCGGAGTTTTTTCGGCAATATCAAATATCTAAAAGAAGAATTTTCTTCGCTTGCTGCACAGGGATGGACAATAACCGTAGCGGCTGAATCGGAAGTTCAGGCAGAGAGAATTAATCAATTGCTGGAATTAAAAAAAGAAAAAACCTCCGGCG
Source organism: Treponema sp. (assembly GCA_009782495.1). Taxonomy (GTDB): domain Bacteria; phylum Spirochaetota; class Spirochaetia; order Treponematales; family Breznakiellaceae; genus WRIV01. The sequence goes on along the minus strand of WRIX01000019.1, from coordinate 12,324 downwards.
AGCATCCTGCAATATCGGTTATTCCGCTTTCGTTAAGCGCCGGATTTTCTTTGCCTGGCATCAAACGTATGGTAGTCGGGGAAAACGAAATCTTTGGACGGCGCCGCCGTATTCCCCGTTCATTAAGCCGGGCAAAGAGCAGCCCGATCGATACATTTGTGGAACTGAACCCCGGCGATTATGTGGTTCACCTGAATTACGGCATCGGTCTTTTTAGGGGGATTGAACGCATACGCGCTTTGGGACACGAGCGGGATTATGTAAAAATTGAGTATCGGGATGATGAATCAATCTTTGTTCCCATTGAACAGGTAAACCTGGTACAGCGTTATATTGGCAGTGACGGTGAAGCTCCGCATTTGGACAAGATTGGCTCAAAAAACTGGGAAAACCGCAAAAGCCGTGTATCAAAAGCTGTGGAAGATATTGCCGAAGAACTGATAACCCTCTACTCAAAACGAAAAGCTGCACCCGGTTTCGCTTTTCCCCTTGACAGTGAATGGCAGCTATTATTCGAAACTGCCTTTCCCTTTGAAGAAACAGAAGACCAGATCCAGTGTGTAGATGAAATTAAGGCGGATATGGAAAAGCCTCATCCCATGGATCGTCTTGTCTGCGGCGATGTTGGTTTTGGCAAAACCGAGGTTGCAGTCCGTGCATGCTTTAAGGCGGTAATGGGAGGGAAACAGGCAGCTTTTCTTGCTCCTACCACAATACTCGCAGAGCAGCATTATGATAATTTTCTGGACAGGTTCAGTCAATTTCCTGTTAAATCCGCCATGCTTTCCCGATTTGTAAAACCCGGAGACACAAAGCGTACCCTTGCGGAACTGGAAAAAGGAGAAATAGATATCCTTGTCGGCACTCACCGGATTTTGCAGAAAGACATAATTTTTAAAAATTTGGGACTGCTTGTGGTGGACGAAGAACAGCGTTTCGGCGTTAAGGATAAGGAACGCCTTAAAGAATTAAAAACCAATGTCGACTGCCTTACCTTAAGCGCCACTCCCATACCGCGAACCCTTCACATGAGTCTTCTTAAAATACGCGACATGAGTCTTTTGGCAACGGCGCCCCAAAACCGGCATCCCATTGAAACAATTATTGGAGAGTTTGACGAGGAAAAAATTGCTTCTGCCATAAGAGCGGAAGCCGAACGGGGAGGGCAGGTATTTTTTCTTCACAACAGGATAGAAACGTTAAAAGATACCCGTATTATGCTGGAACATCTTGTCCCCGAAATGTCTATAGAAACGGCACATGGCCAGATGGACAGCGAAACACTGGAAGACGTAATGCGCCGGTTCATCCACGGCGGTTTTCATGTACTGGTGTCCACGACAATTATAGAAAACGGAATTGATATTCCCAATGTCAACACGATCATCATAGACAGGGCGGATATGTACGGAATTTCCCAGCTTTACCAGCTCCGCGGCAGGGTTGGCCGTTCGGATCGGATTGCGTATGCATATTTGTTTTATCCCCGCGGCAAGGTACTTTCGGAAATTGCAATGAAACGGCTGCAGGTTATTTCCGACTTTACCGACCTTGGATCGGGTTTTAAAGTTGCGATGAAGGATCTGGAAATCCGCGGAGCGGGAAACCTTTTGGGCAAAGAACAAAGCGGCGACATCTATTCTGTAGGCTTTGATCTATACCTGAAACTTCTTGATGAAGCTGTTCAAAAACTCTCCAGCGAAAACTATGAAGCGGAAACCGAAACGCTGCTTGAACTGGAATACTCCGGCTTTATCCCCGAAAACTATATAGACGGCCAACAGGAAAAAATGGAAATGTACAAAAAAATCGCTGCTGTAAGAACCAAGGAAGAACTGGAAAGAGTTCATACGGAACTTGTTGACCGTTTTGGCCCGCCGCCGGATGAAGCAGAGAGCCTTCTGGCTCTTGCGGAAATTCGGATCATCTGCAGAGAACTTGCCATTTCTTCGCTGAAAGAAAAGAACGGCCTTGTAAAAGTAACATTCGGCAAGGTAAGCAAAGTACAGGTAGACAGACTCCTGCGGCTCATTAAAGAAGGCGCCGGAAGAGTTAAACTTGATCCAAAGCAGCCCAATGTGATACTGCTTAAAACCGGCAGTATAGGACTTAAGGAAAAAAGTGTTTTTATCCGCGAAAAACTGGAAGCTCTTGCCGGATAAAATAAATCTATTCTTCCCTGTAAAGCAGTATTGTGATATAATTCCACAGGAGCTAATGTGGGTATTAAGGCAGTTGCATTTGATTACGGCGGAGTAATAGCGTTTTTCCAGGATGCTGATGCCATGAGGGAAATGGCGGATATGGCTGGAATAGATGAATCGCTAATGAAAAAAATTTACTGGGATAACAGGTCAATTTACGATCAGGGTCTTGTTGACGGACTTGGATTCTTTAAAAATATTTTATCCGATGTGGGGATCTTTGCCGATCCGGATTTGCTGGAAAAACTTATTGTCCGTGATATGGAAAGCTGGTCCCATGTAAATCCCGAATCGGAAAAGCTAATCCGGGAACTAAAAGCATCCGGTTTTAAACTCGGGATGCTTTCAAATATTGTTCCGGATTTTTTGGATCGTGTAAAAGAAACATTGCCGGTCTTTGGTCTTATGGATGCCAATGTTTTTTCCTGCGAAGTTGGCAGGGTAAAACCGGATAAAAAGATCTACGAGATTCTTTTATCGCGTTTAGACTGCAATGCTGATGAACTGGTGTATTTTGACGATGTGGAACTGAATGTTAATGGTGCACTGGCCTTGGGCATTCATGCATTTTTATGGAAAAACCCGGAAGAAGCCCGTAAAGAACTGGAATTGCTCGGTGTAAGCTGATCCGGCAGAAAAAAAGGAGCGTTTATGGGACTGGTAAAAACAATTGCTATTTTTATTGTCACCGTTTTTGTTTTGCTCATCTTTATACCGGTAGCCATACCTTTTTTTATACTAAGGTTAATAGGCTTAAACCAGTCTATGGATTTTTTCCTGTATAAACTTGCCCAATCCTGGGCAAGAATAGTAATTGTAATTACCGGGTGTTCAATGACGGTAACAGGAAGGGAAAATATTCCGAAAGAAGGCGGGATCTGTTTTGTATCCAATCATGTTGGAATATTTGATGTAATTCTTGCGGTTGCCTATTCAGGCCGGCCTTTTGGATTTATAGCAAAAAAAGAACTCTTATTGGTACCGGGAATTAACCTCTGGATTTTTCTTCTTGGAGGATTTTTTATCGATCGCAAAAAACCGCGAAAAGCGCTGAAAACCATTAATCAGGGAATAAAGCGAATTAATGCAGGAGGAGCCATGCTGATTTTCCCCGAAGGGACAAGAAGCAGAGGGAGCGGTATCGGGCCATTCCTTCCCGGCGCTTTAAAACTGGCTACTCACTCAAAGGCACTTATTATTCCTATGGCAATCAGCGGGAGTTATGACGTATTTGAAAAAACCTACCGTGTCATTGCAAGCCCGGTAAGCATTACTTTCTTAAGTCCCGTAAATCCCGCGGAAATGTCCCCCCAGGACCGGAAAACTCTCCTGGCTGAAAAACTCCGCACAAGTATTGCCGAAACCCTGAATCAACAATAATCAGCAGCATTTTAAAAAACGAGGAGTTGTATGGAAACCAGCACTGCATTTTCTTTATTGGATCTTTTTAAAATGGGCGGGATTTTTATGTGGCCGCTCCTTGTTTTTTCCGTAGCTGCAATGGCGATAATTATCGATCGTGTTCTGTATCTTTTCCGGCATAAACTCCAAATCAGCGAGCTTGCTTCCATCGTACTCAATGCTATTCAAAAGGGTAACATCAATGATTCAGCAGCGTTTCTTGAACCGGCTGCCGGAAAGAGCATGGGAGCCAGGGTTCTTCTGGCTCTGGTACATCATTCGGACTTACATGAAGACAGGCTTGAAAAGGCAGTTGAGACAGAAGCGCTGGGCTGTATTCATTCTCTTGAATCGGGTTTTAACTTTCTTACTGCCATTGGATCCCTTGCGCCGCTGACAGGTTTTTTGGGAACCGTTTCCGGAATGATCGGCGCATTCCGTTCCATTGCAGAAGCAACAGAAGTTAATGCCCAAATTGTTGCAAACGGCATTTACGAAGCGCTCATTACCACGGTTTTCGGCCTTATCATTGCAATCATTGCCATGAGCGCCCACTACATACTTACAAGTTTTGTAGACCGTTTTGCAATAAGAACAGAACAGGCCTGTTCGGAACTGATCACAGCTTTGTCAAAAGGCAATACACACGCAGCAACAGGTGCACATGCTGATTAAACGAAAAACCCGCAGAGGTATAGAAAACTCAAGCGTACTTTCCGATATGGCTTTTCTTCTTATCATCTATTTTATTGTTATTGCTGGCTTTAACGTTAACAGGGGATTTCTGTTAAACCTGCCCCGAAAAGATTCGGTATTATTGGTTCCCCGGGACGAATTACTGCGCTTTAGCATTGACGAAACCGGTTCGCTTTTTTTTATGGGAAACCCGCTGAGTCCCGGTGAAGCGTCAGATAAAATCCGCGCTGCAATTGCCGATCAGCCGAACACTGCGGTAATACTTGGCATTGACGAAAATGCTCCCTGGCAAAATGTGGTTTCTTTTGTGGAACTGGCGCAGGAAAACAGGGTTGATTCATTTTCTTTTTCGATGATTAACCATGAGAAACAGCCGTGAAAATACTGCGGGAACAAAAAAATCCCATTGTACCCATGAACGCCATGAGCGATGTTGCTTTTCTCCTTTTGATCTTTATTATGCTGGTTGCACTGATTAACTTTCGCCGTGAGGTAAAGATAGAATATCCCGAAGCAGACAGGGCAAAGCGAACCAGTTCGGAAAAAAATCTGGAAATCTGGATAGATAAAAACGGAGCGCTGTATCTCGACGGACTTCCCGCAGAATTAAACACAGTAGAGGATGCTTTGGGCGAAACGTACCGCCGTGCCCCTGACACAAGGGTGCATATTTTAGCGGATAGAAACACACCGTACGGCAAGGTAAATTCCGTAGTTGAGATTTTGAAACTTTTGGAATACAGGGTCGTCAGCTTTGTGGTAAAAAATGATTAAAAAATCAGGCATAAGGGATCGTGCCGTATCAATATGCACGGCGATCCTGATTCATGTATTACTTCTTTTTTTTGCAGTCTTTACCATTAAAACAGCAGTAAGCGCAGCGGCAGAACGTCCCGATGTAATGAAGATTACAGACATTCAGGAAGAACTACCAAAGCTTCCCCCTTCAATTTCAACAACAACAGAAACAGTTGCAGAAATTATGGTAGAATCCGACGATGCGGTATCCGGTGAGACATATACGGGCGGAGGAGATGCAATTGATTTTCTTCCCATGCATCTTGTTTCCCAGCTGCCCAGATTTTCGGAAGAGGAATTAAAAAGAAGGGTGATCTATCCGCCCATAGCCCAAAGATCGGGAATTGAAGGAACGGTCTACCTGGAAGTCTTTGTAGACCGTGAAGGTTTGGTAAGAAGCGTAACTGTATTAAAAGAAGATCCCCCCGATCGCGGGTTCGGTGAATCAGCTCAAAAAGCATTCCTTGGTCTTAAAGGAAGCCCTGCTGTAGCCAATGGACAGGAAGTGGCTGTCCGTTACCGTTACCCGGTACGGTTTACCCTGCGTTAAGACAGAGAAACCAAATCGAAAACCAGTGACAGATCGCTCCGGCAAGGACAAAAAGGTGCCAAATGACATGACCGCAGAACAGACGTTTGCGCTTTTTCGAAGGCTTGTCTTTTCCGGCGCGGTACCAGAATGTCCCGGCAGTGTATGCCAGGCCTCCTGCAAACAGAAGGAGATAACTTTGCACCGGCAGGGCGCCGGCTAAAGGTATGCAGCCGATAATTATTGCCCATCCCATTAGGATATAAATGATCATCTCTATTTTCTTTATCTTATTAAAACTAAGCGCCGAAAGTATAACACCTGTCAGGGCAAGCGCCCATTCAAAACATAGTAAAGCAATACCCAACGGGCCTTTAAGCGCCAAAAGGCAAAACGGAGTGTACGTCCCTGCAATAAAAATATATATAGCCTGATGATCAAAGATTTGAAACAGTTTCTTTATTTTTTGAACAGGAAGAACATGGTAAACCGTCGAAACAAAAAACATAAGTATCATCGCCGAAGCAAAAATTACCAAAGCCGGCAAAGATGACTTTGCATGGTTCACCAGAAGCACCAGGCCGAATATTCCCAAAAAGCCGCCTATACCATGAAGAGCAGAATTTGCTATTTCTTCCCCAATTGATTGATCATTCTGAAAATAATGGTTTTGTTTCATAACTACTATTGTTGACACCGCCAAAGCTGTTCAGGTTGCAGATATGATGTTGTTTTTTATCGCTGAATTTGCAATACTTATAAGAATGAAAAAGTATATTATTTTTCTTGCAGCGGCAGTACTGGCTGTTTCATGCAGCCACACGGAAAAAGCCCCAAACCATCCCAACATGATAGCCAACGTTGATCCTTTTTCAATAGGATCTGTGGATGCTTCTTTGGATCAATTTTTTTCCTTAAAGTTAAAAGAAGTAACTGTAGAAGTTGTTTTTGATCCGCGGGAAAATGAAGTAGTCCTGGAATGGAGTCATAATATGGGTCATTTCCGGCAAATCTGGAATGAACCGGGACGGCGGCTTTTTATTGAAGGTTTAAAAAGGTATAACGATGATTTTACCAGGCAAAACCTTGTTGACAAATACAATAAATCCAGAGCCGCTTACGGAAAATTTAAAGGACAGTTTCAGTGGAAACCGCTAAGGTTTTCCGCAACATACCGTTCTTTGCCGGTTGTTGAAGTGGGCTATCGCTTCAGGGACAATGCGCCATATTTTTCGATCAATCAAATGGCAGCCAAAGAAGAAAGCGGCACCAACAGAAGCATCGGAGAATCGCCTGCATCCTCCATGTATTTTACCCGCGCCCAGGGAGAGGAACTGGCTAATCTGTTTGATCAGGCATTTCTGCTTAAATCATTGGAAGGAAAAGAATCTTTACATCCCGCAGATAAAGACAGAGATGAATATTATCAGCAGAACAACAACGCAACGCCTGAACATACAAATGACACGGTGCCTGAACAAAAAGACAAACTTGAAGACGCCGAGCCTGACATTTAACTATTTTCCAAGGTAGCTGTTCCAAAGGCGGTAATACCGCTAAATTCTGGAACAGCCGCCCTGGTCTTACGGGAACTATTTATTCCTGATTACCGCCTGAGCGCCGGCAAGCCGGGCCAATGGTACACGGAACGGAGAACAGGACACATAGGTCAGGCCGGAACGGTAACAGAAATCAATAGTCTGCGGGTCGCCGCCATGTTCACCGCAGATCCCAACCTGCAATGAAGGATTAATCTTCCGGCCTTCCGATGTTGCATGCTGGATAAGGTGGCCTACCCCTTCTTCGTCAATTGACTTAAAAGGATCTACATCAAGCACATTCTTTTCCAGGTATACCGGCAGGAAGGATGCAACGTCGTCACGGCTGAACGCAAAGGTCATCTGGGTAAGGTCGTTGGTGCCAAAGCTGAAGAAGTCCGCATACTTGGCTACATGTGCAGCCGTAATTGCGGCGCGCGGCACTTCGATCATCGTGCCGATCTTTACATGAAGCTTAATACCGGCTTTGTCAAATACCCGCTTTAAAATTGCCTCGGCGTTGGGCCGCAGGAGTTTAAGTTCCCGTGCGGTTACCACAATGGGGATCATAATTTCCGGGTTAACGGGAATCTTTTGTTTTACACAATCCGCAGCGGCAAGGGCAATGGCCTCTACCTGCATATCGTAAATTTCAGGGTATGTAACGGCAAGACGGCAGCCGCGGTGACCAAGCATGGGGTTTGCTTCGTGTAGAGCATCGATCTTAGGCTGGAGTGCGGCAGGTTTTACCTTTAGGTAAGCTGCAAGTTCTGCCTGCTCTTCTTTGGTGTGGGGAACAAATTCATGGAGGGGCGGATCGAGAAGCCTGATGGTAACAGGCCGGCCTTCCATTGCTTTAAATATCCCGTAAAAGTCTTTTTTCTGAAGCGGCAGTATCTTGGCAAGGGCGGCTTTCCGTTCCTTTTCCGTTTCGGCAACAATCATTGCTCTGAAATGGATAAGCTTTGCCTTGTCGAAGAACATATGTTCAGTCCGGCAAAGGCCGACACCCTGAGCGCCGAATTCAAAGGCGCGCTTTGCGTCTTCCGGCTGGTCGGCATTAGTCCATACTTCAAAACCTTTAAGGCTTCCCCGTACAGAACCGGCGCGGATATCATCGCACCAAGAAAGGAAGGTACTCATGTCTTTTGAGATTTTCGGTGAAACAAGGGGAAGCCGTCCGTCAAAAACATCTCCGGTAGAACCGTCTATGGAAATCCAGTCCCCTTCCTTGTACGACTTTCCGCCAATCGTTACTTTCTTTCCCTGGACGGAAACACCCTTCGCGCCTGCAACACAGGGTGTACCCATGCCGCGGGCGACAACTGCCGCATGGCTGGTCATACCGCCGGTAGAAGTAAGGATTCCCTGTGAAACAACCATGCCTCCGATGTCTTCGGGGCTGGTATCCTTACGTACCAAAAGCACCTTTTCGCCCTTGGCATGCCAGGCTTCCGCTTCGTTAGCTGTAAAAACAATACGGCCTGTTGCGGCGCCGGGAGAAGCATTAAGCCCTTTGGTAAGGGATTTGGCTTCCTTTAGCGCTTTGGGATCGATCATCGGATGAAGCAGTTGATCAAGGTGGCCGGGTTCGACCCGTAATATCGCTTCTTCTTTGGTGATGAGTTTTTCAGCAACCATATCAACGGCGCACTTAACCGCCGCGCCCCCGGCCCGTTTACCGTTCCGGGTTTGAAGCAGGAACAGATCGCCCTGCTGGACGGTAAATTCCAGGTCCTGCATATCTTTAAAATGATGTTCCAGCTTGTCTTTTATTGCTATCAGCTGGTCGTAGACTACTTTGTTTTTCTTTGCCAGTGTGGCGATCTTTTCCGGGGTTCTGATACCTGCTACGACATCTTCGCCCTGGGCGTTCATCAGATATTCACCGTAGAATTCGTTCTTTCCCGTAGAAGGATCCCGGCTAAAACAAACCCCGGTACCTGAATCTTCGCCAAAGTTGCCGAAAACCATAGACTGTACATTAACGGCTGTACCTTTGATGTTTTTAATGTCATTAAGCTGCCGGTATTTAATCGCCCGTTCGTTCATCCATGATCCAAAGACGGCGTTTACCGAACCCCACAGCTGTTCCAGCGGCTTTTGGGGGAAATCTTTTTTGCTATGCTGACGGACGAGTTTTTTGTATTCCTCTACAACTTTTTCCAGGTCTTTTGCATCCAGAGCAGTGTCCAGTTCCACTTTTTTTGCCTTTTTAACAGCGTTTAATGCATGTTCAAAAGCTTCGTGGGGAACTTCCATTACAACATCGCCGTACATCTGGATAAAACGCCGGTATGCATCCCATGCAAAGCGGGGATTCCCCGTCTTTGCGGCAAGACCATGTACGGATTTATCGTTCATGCCCAGATTGAGTATTGTGTCCATCATGCCGGGCATGGAAACCGGAGCGCCTGAGCGCACCGAAACCAACAACGGGTCGTCGGGATCGCCGAGTTTCTTTCCCATTACCTTTTCAAGTCTGCCTAAAACGGCAATCACTTCATCTTCAAGTCCTGCGGGGTATTTATTTTTGTTTTCATAAAACGCAGCGCATACGTCGGTAGAAATAGTAAAACCCGGGGGAACAGGAATACCCAAATTGGTCATTTCCGCCAAATTGGCACCTTTACCTCCCAGGGTATTTTTCATCTTTGCATCTCCTTCGGCTTTACCTTCGCCAAAGAAATACACGTATTTTTCGTTAGCCATCAAAATCCTCCAATGTTTTAATCATATACCATATTCCGGCATTTTATACTACCTTTATAGTATGAACTATTTGGATCTTCCTGTATATCAGCATAAAGACCGTATCCTTGCCGCTTTAAAAGGGAGCCAGGCAATTGTGGTGGAAAGCCCTACCGGTTCGGGAAAAACTACCCAGCTTCCCGTAATACTTCGCGAAGCCGGTTACTCAGTGAATGCTGAGTTTAACAATAACGGAATTATCGGTGTTACCCAGCCCCGGCGCATTGCCGCCCTTTCGGTAAGCGATTTTATTGCACGCCAACTGGGGTTTAACGGCCCCGGGGATCCGCTTTGCCCGGTCGGTTACAAGATGCGTTTTGAAGACCGGACAGGTAACAATACCAAAATTAAAATTATGACAGACGGAATACTTTTGCAGGAGATGAAGCTTGACCCGTGGCTTTCCCGGTACTCGGTAATGATTATCGACGAAGCACACGAACGGAGCCTTAATATCGACTTTATTCTGGGGCTTATTAAACGGGTGCTTGAAGAACGCAAAGAATTCAAAGTAATCGTTTCGTCTGCAACAATCAATGCCGTTGTCTTTTCCGAATATTTCGGTGAATGTCCGATTGTAAAAATAGAAGCGCAAACCTTTCCTGTTACCCTGGTGTACGATCCGCCGCTTCTGAATACACACGCCGTTCAGTCCGAAAGGGCGCATGGTAAAGCTGTGGAACGTACAAATGCCAGAAACAAAAAATGGGGGGAACGTGAAAAACGCAGCGGCGGCGGAAATGTAAGCGCAGAAGCCCTGTTGCTGAAAATCGAAAACATTACGGAACGCTTTATCAGCGAAAAACGTTCTGGCGACATCCTTATCTTTCTTCCCGGAGAAAAGATGATTAAGGATTGCATGACACGCCTGACCAATGGTACCGCAGGAAAATATCTTTACATACTTCCGCTGTACGGCAGGCTTGGCAAAGAAGAACAGGAACGGGTTTTTGAAGAAGCGCCGCGGGGGAAAACCAAGGTAGTAATTGCCACCAATATTGCGGAAACATCGGTAACCATAGACGGGATTACAGCGGTTATTGATTCGGGTCTTTCCAAGTTGAATTTCTACAGTCCCCGGACATTTACTTCGAGCCTGGTGGAGTCTCCCGTGTCCCGTGCGTCGGCTAACCAGCGCAAAGGACGGGCAGGCCGTACACAGGAAGGAAGCTGTTACCGCCTTTATACCCGCAAAGATTTTGAAAGCAGACCTCTCTTTACCACCGAAGAAATCCACCGTACCGATCTTTCCGAAGTAGTGCTCCGTATGGCCGATCTGGGAATTACCGATTTTGAAGGTTTTGATTTTATTTCCTCGCCGGGAAGAGAAGGCATTATCGGCGCAATAGAAACGCTTAAACTCCTTGACGCACTGGAAGAAGACAGAACGCTTTCTTCCATCGGAAAGATGATGACGGAATTTCCCCTCCCGCCCCGGCATTCAAGGATCATTGTTGAAGCTCTGCTTAAGTATCCCCAGGTAATAGAAGAAACGGTAATTGCCGCAGCGTTTCTTTCTACACAAAGCCCTTACCTGCTGCCGCCCGGCGAAGAAATGGACGCACGCCGGGCACACCACCGTTTCCGCGACCCGGACGGAGATTTTGTTTCGTATCTAAAACTATACCGCGCGTACACCGGCTCAGCACACAAGCAAAACTTCTGCGACAACAATTACCTTGACGAACGTGCTATGGCGGAAATTGCCAATGTAACCATTCAACTGGAAGAAATCGTTTCGTCTATGGGTATTCCAATCTCGGAAGGAGGAAGTACCGAAGATTACCTGTGCTGCATTGGCCGTGGACTTATTCAGTTTGTTTGTGTACGGGACGGGAAACCCAGAGGAAGGCTTGCACCGGAAACCTACAGGAGTCTTACGGCAGACAGAATTATGATTCATCCCGGATCGGTTATGTTCAAGCGCGGCGATGATATTGCTTCACCGCGGTATATCGTGGCCGGAGAAATAGTACGCACAACAAAAATGTACGCCATGTCGGTAAGCCCTCTTTCACTGGAAACCCTTAAGCGGATTAGTCCCCTGCTTCTTTCCGAATTGGGAGGAGTAAGCGACGGCCCGGAAACAGACGTCCGTAGAAAAAGAGCCGAAAGAAAACAACGGCCGGATTTTACCAACACCATAAAGCTGGGAACAGAACTCTTTCCTGTCGAAACAGTTAAAGGAAAGAAGTATGTTACCCTGGATTGGGAAAGGCTTAAAGCTGTAAAAGAACACTACGATGAAATGATTATTGATCGCAATCAATACCGCGGACTGCGCGGAAGCATAACCTATAAAAACCGCACACTGTTGGCCGGAGAAAAGCTTTTCCTGATACTTTCCCTGCTTCCCATGCTGGAAATGGAAGGTTCGCTTGAACGGGAATGGAAACGAAAGAAAAAC
>WRIX01000018.1:18198-31889 GCA_009782495.1 Treponema sp. | reverse complement strand
CAGCTCTTCGGCAAGTTCAGCTATTACTTCGTCTTTATGTTTGATTTTGTCTTCAAGGACAGCAATCTTTCGATCCTTGGCTTTACCGCTTATATCTTTCCGTGTCCTTTGAAAACCCTGGACTCCCATCTCTAAATGCTGTTTCCGCCATTTGAAAAGATTATTCGGATGGATCCCGTATTCTTCTGATACCTGGCTTATTGTTTTTCCATCTTCCTGTAATTCCCGAAGTATTTTTATTTTCTCTTCGGCAGTATACTTTCTTCTGTTGCCCATCTTTCCCTCCTGAGCATCTGTATACCACCTTATTAGCTTTGTTCTAAAACGGCAAGTTCAGCGTGGGCGCAACAATATCAACAGCCACAAGTTCACCGTCAAGCGTAAGATAGTATGCAATTCCGTTTGAAACTGCAACATACGAATCGTTAAATGTCCATCTGTCCTTACTTGCTCTTGTTGATTTTTCGGAAGGATGCGTTACCTTATAAAGCTCATTTCCATTTTTGGAATTCAGAATATACAGGGTATTTCCCGCATTAAAGATAATTTTGTCATCGGTAATTACCGGCCATGTTTCAACTGCTTCGTCTGTAGAATACACCCACGCCACTTTTTTGCCGGATATATTTATTGCATAAAATTCGCAATTCTGATTTCCAAAATAAAGCCTGCCATTGTCTGTTACAATGGCTGAACGAATTTTGGAATTGGTTTGAAAAAACACTTTTGGCGTTCTTTCGAATTTGCTTATTCCGCATGAAGAAAGTAAAACAAAACTCATAAGCAAAGCAATCAACTTCATTTTTTCATCCTGAATTAAATGTTGATATATAATTTATACTTTTTCTTAAAATGTCAAGATATTATTAAATCCCCTGTACCTTGAAAACATACACCTATTGGCTGTATACTGTATATACAGAAAACCCGCGGAGGTATTGTATGTATCTGAAAAAGGCGTTGTTGTTTTGGGTGGTTCTTTCGGCGGTTCCGGCACTCTGGGCGCAGCAGAAGTATGCCCTGGTTATCGGTAATGCCAACTATACCGGCATATCTAAGCTGAACAATCCGGTAAACGATGCCAACGACATGGAAGCAGTGCTCAAGAGTCTTGGCTTTACCGTGGACAAGGTGCTGAACGGAAGCACGGAACAGATGGAAACCGCCATTCAGAACCTGAAACGCAGGCTTGGCGGTTCCCGGAATACCTACGGCTTTTTCTTTTATGCGGGCCACGGGGTACAGTCTAACGGGGAGAATTACCTTATTCCGGTTAATGCCGACAACATCTTAAACGACACCCATCTGCGGACACGGACGGTTTCGCTTCAGTTTATACTGGACAGTTTTGATGAGGCGCGGAACGAACTGAATATGATTGTACTTGATGCGTGCAGGGACAATCCCTTTAGCTGGGCGCGGAGCGGCAGCCGCGGTTTGTCGGTAGTAGGCCGTGCGCCGCCGGGTTCTATTGTTATGTACGCCACCAGCGCCAATTCGACCGCGGCGGACGGAACAGGGCGCAACGGCCTTTTTTCCGGCCATCTATTAACTAATCTAAAAGCTCCGGGGTTAAGCGTATTTGACATTTTCGATAAAACTATGGGCGATGTAAGCAGAGTTACCAACGGCAAACAACAGCCTGAACTTTCCCTGCGGTTTTCCGGCGCCGCCTCGACCTATCTGGGCTCGCAGCCTTCACCAACCCCGCGTCCGGTTTCCGGTAACATGGTGTGGGTAGAAGGCGGAACCTTTTTGATGGGCAGCGATGCCGGATACGATAATGAAAAGCCGGTACACCAGGTAACGGTGAAAGGTTTTTATATTAGCAAGTACCAGGTAACACAGGCGGAGTGGGCGGCGGTAATGGGGAGCAATCCCAGCAAATTTAGAGGGGATACCCACCCTGTAGAAATGGTAGAGTGGATGGATGTTATTGAGTTCTGCAATAAGCTCAGCATAAAGGAAGGGCTTACTCCTTGTTACAGCGGCAGCAAGGACAACATTACCTGCGACTGGAATGCCAACGGGTACCGGCTTCCGACCGAGGCCGAGTGGGAATATGCTGCACATGGCGGGGCTAATACTTATTTGAAAACTTTATTTGCAGGAAGCAACAGCGTAGATGCGGTGGCTTGGTATAGTGGGAACAGTGGGAGCAGGACGCATCCTGTGGGGACAAAAGCGCCGAACGGTCTGGGGCTGTACGATATGAGCGGAAACGTATGGGAATGGTGCTGGGACTGTTACACCAGTTACAGCAGTGGAGCTCAGCTCGATCCATGGGGCATGGTGTCCTCAGAGTATGGCCACGTCCACATTATACGTGGCGGGAGTTGGGAAGATGCAGCCCAGCACGTCCGTTCCACGCTCCGGAACGACAGCTTTACTCCGACTATGCGGCTCATCAGCATTGGCTTCCGGGTTGTGCGCTCCAGGCAGTAAGGCTCCCCGCGGTAAGCCTCGGTGCGTGGTGCGGCAGTCTGTTGTTGGTGTTGCTGATACGGTAAGTATCAGCAACCGTGATTAAGGCCGGGGGGGTGGATGCTTGGGGTATACGTGCAGGCTAAAAGAGTTACATTTTGTCGATAATTTCAGCCGGAATGCCGGTTACAGTATGAATCTTGTCGGTAGAATCACCCATTGCTTTCATCTTCCGGGCAATGTCCAGGTTGTTTTCTGCAATTCCTTCAGATTTTCCCTGGATCAAGCCTTCTTCTTTCCCTTCCAGACGGGCGTTGTATATGTCCGAAGCCCGATCCATGCTGTTCTTCAAAATTGCCATTTTCCTGGCATATTTCTTGTAGTCCCGGCTTACTTTGGTCAAGGTTTTCTCCGCATGCATAATACCCGTATCCTCCCGGCAAAGTTTCTTAATGAGCGACTTAGCCCGTTCATCGTGCCTGTACCTCATAAAAATACACCATTTCTCGTCTTCAGGCAAGGAGCTTATTTTTGTCTTTTTGTTCATTGCATCCTGTAACCGCTGTTCCAGTTTTGGCAGTTCATAAAAGATGATTTCTACGGTATCGGTAAGCCGGTCGTGTTCCGTTTCTTCCAAAAACTGATACCGCCGGGGGAGTTTATCGCTTTGCGGAAATAGAATGCAGTTGAGGAAGAATACCTGGTATACCCGCTTAATGTCTTTGTAAGGCTTGCCTTTTCTTAATTGGGCGGAAAAAAGCATTGCGGCATAGAATACAGCCCTTGCAGTAAGGTCATCACTTGATTTGCCTACCTGCATTTCAAGATCTGCAACTTCTCCGTCATTAAAGGTAACATGGACATCCAACCTGACTGATTTTGCGTCAAGGTGTGCCGGAACAAGGTCGTTGTTGATTACCTTAACAGCAGAGACTTCACGGCGGGTACAGGCAGAAAGCAGGGAGCGCAGTGCTTCCCGTGAATCATCGCTGTCTGTAGTAAGCATGGCTTTGAAGACCGCATCATCCAGGACTGAAAGGGGTTTCCCTAGCGCAGCATTTTCTTTAGCCAGTTGTTTAAGTTCACCTGCAAGCCGGGAACGGTTTAAAATATAGAAGGGGTTCATACCCCATAAAGGGTAACGTGATGTATATTGCTTGTTTTATGCAAGATGAATTGGGATAAATTCCTTACTAATACATCTATTCGAGGGGAGTGAGGGATATGTTAAACAGCAGTGGCTATTATAATGAAGGCTTACCGCCGGCATTTTTCCATTTGTTTAAGCAGTGCTGCCATGTCTCTGGGTAAGGGCGCTTCAAACACTTTCTCGTTAAGTGTAATTCTGAGAGCATGCAGGCCAAGTCGATCCAACAGTGGCCGTTCATCAGCCTCGTTGCCCTGCCAATTACGTTTAAACGAAGAAAGATAAACTCCCTTTTTTGTGCCGTTTCGTGAATGTTTACCGTACAGCGGGTCACAGACAATGGGAAAGCCCAACGCCGACAGATGAACACGTATCTGGTGGGTTCTTCCTGTCTGCGGATATGCTTCCACGACACTGTAATTCCCGGCAGAAAAGAGCAGGGTAAAACCGGTATTGGAACTTTTGCCGTGGAATTTATCAATAATAGTCAGATGTTTTTTGTTACCGTCCGGTACAAGGGGCAGTTCGCAGCTTGTCTTGCCATCGGGCCAGAAAGGACGGCCATGAATTACGGCAATGTAGGTTTTTGTTACCTGCCGTTTTTCAAAAGCAACAGAAAGCTGCTGATGGGTTTTCCTGTCTTTTGCAAACAGCACAAGTCCGGAAGTGTCTTTGTCGATGCGATGCACAACAAAAAGTTCCGTTTCATCGTTGTTTGGTTTTAAAGCCAATTGATTTTTAAGCAGCAAATCGAGTCTGGGCGCATTTTCGTCCCAGCGTTCTCCGGTAACGGCAATACCGGATGCTTTATTTACCGCTATAATCGAATCATCCTCATGGATGATCGTAAAAGGTTTTAGTTTCGCCATATTCGCATCATAGACATCACTTGGATTTTCGGGAACCGGGTTTTACCGCCGGGGTTCCCTGTCTGCACAGGTCGCACGAACCGGCATCCCAGTTTTTTGCTTCTATCTTACAGGCGGCATAGATGGGCCATGCTGCCTCATCAGGTGTTTGGGAATCTGCTGCCCTGCGGTCTACGATACATGCAATAGCTGCGATTTCCGCACCGAGCGTTTCCAGCACAGCGGCGCATTCGCTAAAAGATTTTCCCGTAGTGATCACATCTTCTGCTATAAGTATACGTTCACCTTGCCGTACCTCAAAACCCCGGCGCAGGGACATCTCTCCTTCTTCGTTACGCTCCGTAAAAAAAGAACGGAGTCCGAGTTGACGGCCCAACTCCCAGGCAACGATGATTCCCCCCATAGCCGGTCCCGCTACGGCATCCAGGGCAAGTTCCTTTATATCGGCTTTGATACGCTCTGCAAGCGATGTTAACGCTTCCGCCGTCCTGTCCGGGTACTGAAGGAGTTTTGCACATTGAAAATACTTATCCGAATGGCGGCCAGACGAAAGAAGAAAATGGCCTTCCAGCATGGCACCCGAATCTCGGAGCAGTTTCAGCACCCTTTGTTCCGCCGTGTTCTGTATTGGTTCAATCATGGTTTAATGGTAGAATCTATGCTGATGAAAATCAACCGTAGTATACCGGAGAAAAATCATTGAAGCTCCTCCTCCATGTTTGCTGTGCACCGTGTTCTGTTGCAAGTATCGTTTCTTTACGGGAAGAAGGGATTGAGCCGGTTTTGTTTTGGTACAATCCCAACATTCACCTCTTTACCGAGTATACCATGCGGCGTGATGCCCTTCTTCGGTATGCCGGGGATCTGGGCTTACATCTTATTGCAGAAGATGAATATGGCCTGAAGCAGTTTATTGCTGTTTTACAACAGACAGCCGGAAGAGATGATGTAACGGCCTGTTTTGATTCTCCCCATCGCTGTATGCATTGTTACCGTTTGCGTATGGAAAAGACTGCTTGTACGGCAAAAGAAAACGGTTTCGATGCCTTTAGCACTACGCTTTTTATCAGCCCTTATCAGAATCATGAACTGCTTAAAGAAGAGGCACAAGCAGCCGCAGACAAGCACGGTGTTACTCTTTTGTACCGGGATTTTCGCCCCTTGTTCAGAGAAGGCCGTGCAGAAGCCAGGGTTCTTGGGCTTTATATGCAAAAGTATTGCGGATGTATATTTTCCGAAGCTGATCGATACAATACTTAGGACTCAATCAATTATCAAAGCGGATGGCATAAAACTAATGTTTCTTTTTTCTTATTACCTGCTTTATCTTTTGTACAAGAAGTTCCGGCCGGGCTGGTTTTGCAATAAAATCGGCAGCTCCCAGATTTAACGAAGCAGTTATATGCTGTTCGAAGCTGTTACCCGATACTACAATTACAGGAATATCACGGAGTTTTTGGTCCTTCTGTAATTTCCGGAGAAAATCGTAGCCATTCATTTCTTCCATCGCCAAATCCAGAAGAATTATATCGACTTCCATGTTTTGAACTATTTCAAGCGCCTGTAAAGGAGATTCACAGGTGTAGACATCGTATTGCGGCAGGACATTTTTAAATTGGGTAAGCTGGGTTTTTGAATCATCAACGGCAAGAACAACTTGTTTTTCCCTGCCGCTTTGATCTCTCATGGTAATTTTGCCAAGTTTGCCCTTTTTTTGAAGATCTAAAAGATAATCGCCCAGTTTGCTGTCTACTATGGCTATGTGGGACAGTACCCAGTCCCGTAAAAATCTGACAAACTGATGAGGAACAAATTTTTTTCCATTTTCAAAATCTGTTACATCTTTTAAAACCTTTTGGATAAACTCCGCATGGTGTTTTTTATGTGCTGATATTTCTGGAAAGGCGGTCTTTTCCATTATTTGTTCTTCGGTGGAAAAATGATATTTTACGTAAGTAACCGTTTCCTGTGCCGTTTTTTTGAATTGTTCCTTTAACAGCTCGGTGCCGAATTGACAGGCTTTGTACAGTTCATTGGTTGTTATTATTAGCTGTTTGTGCTGGCTGTCAATAAGGGGAATTCCTACAGAATACCGATCTTCCCATTCTATTAAAATATGATTATTGTCATTCATGTTTATCCCACTTAGAAATCATAGCTGAATAATTCGGGATAGGCAAGTCTGTTTCCTGGGTAATGCGGGCTGCAATGCGGTATACACGGGAAAATCATTGGTGCATAATATAGTATTATGATAACAATCCTCTGCCTTGTTTTTCTTCTGACTTTTTTTGCATCCTGCCGTTCTCAGCAAACTCCGAATTTGGACGAAGCAGACTGGCTGGAGCGGGTAAATTCCGCCGATGCCTCTTTGCTCCATGCTCCTCATGTAAACGAAGAAGGGGAGTTTTTTAATCCCTGGATGCCCCGTTCCATGGAACCGTCCAAAGAGGGCAGAAAGTTTTTGTTCCGCAAAAAAATGGTTTTTGATGATTTCCCTGCCGGACAATACGGGCCGGTAACAAATGATTACGATTATCTTGCAGACCCGAAGAATAACAGTATTTCTTTTGCCGGCCATGCTTCTTTTTTTATCAAAATCGACGGTGTAACAATTGCAATAGATCCGTTTTTTTCTAACAAAGCTCTCGTAGTCGGCAAGAAAGTAAAAATCCCCTTTGATTACTCAAAACTTTCCCGGAATCCGGTGGTATTAATCAGTCACAATCATTACGATCATCTGGATACAAAGACGATAAAAAAGTTAATCAAAAAAGATGCCGTGTTTATTGTTCCGTTGGGGTTAAAGGTTTTTTTTGAAAAGAAAGGCGCCAAAAAAGTCCATGAACTTGACTGGTGGCAGAGCATAAGTATCGGAACGGTCCGTTATACGCTGCTTCCCGCCCAGCATTGGTCCCGGCGTATAGGCCAGAAAACCAACATCACGCTATGGGGCGGTTTTATGATAGAGGCTTCCAGAACCATTTATTTTTCGGGCGATACCGGTTATTTTTGCGGCTTTAAGGAATTCGGAAAACAATACAAGATTGATTATGCAATAGTTACGGCCGGATCCTATGAACCCCGCTGGTTTATGTATTACCAGCACATGAATATAGAAGAATTTTTCCGTGCCGCCGGTGACCTGAATGCAAAAACAGTCATTCCCATGCACTTTGGAACTATCAGTCTGAGTGATGAACCTTTGGTTTATCCTCTCCATGTTATAAACATGCATCTTGAGCAGAATCCGCAGGAAGCCGGCCGGATTAAAACTCTCCGAGTCGGCGAATATTGTTACATCCCGTAAGAATTTGACAAAGAAAGGAATGTATTCTATCCTGTATGTGTATAATTAAAATTTTTTAAGGAGTAAAAAATGAATCGAGGCATTGGGGGTTTTATCCTCTACATCGGGGTTGCGCTTTACCTGCTTACGGCGGGCCTTATCGGGATCTTCAGCAACGGCGGTGAATTCAGCATGATGGTAAGCAGCATATTTGGCGTCGGCGGACTTTCAACAGCAATTGCAATTATCTTTTCTGTGGCTGCAATTATTGCAGGGGTATTGCTGATACTCCAGCTTTTTGGCATACAATTCGGGATTACCAATATTATCCTGATTGTTATTGCCATTCTGTGGATACTCTTTATCATAGTTCACGACATTCTTGGGCTTTTCAATGGTCCCGGTAATTTCCTGTTCTGGCTCAGTGGATTTGCCATTCATCTGGTCGTTCTGGGAGCAATTGCTTCCGGTACCAGTATATTTGGTGGCGGCGGTTACAGATAAATCCAAGGTTGATTTTTCTGACACGGAAGAGTGCTCTTTCGTGTCAGAAAAAACCGGAGTTTTGCGTTTCTTCGATCTGCACTACCGAATAGTTTTTTATCGCAAAACTCCAAAATAAAAACACGCAGTGTTTTTTACTCAACCTTAAACCGGGAAACCTCCTGCAGTAAAAGGGCAATGTCTTCGCGGTTCTTGCCGCTTATCTCGTTTACATGGTTTACCGCAACGTTAATCTGTTCCGCACCGCTTGCCATCTCATTCATGCCTGCAGTTATTTCCTGGGTAGCTTTCTCCAGATTGTTGCTTTCCGTTATCACTTCCCTGCTGCCTTCAAGCATTTCATGAGAACCGCTCTTTACCTGCCGCGTTATCTCATTTACTTCAGTTACTCCTTCGACAATCTGCCGGCTCCCAACCTCCTGCTCCTCCATTGCTTTAAGGATGTGCTCTTCCTGTTCCGAAACGATCTTAACGCTTGAGTCAATGGCTTCGAACCTCATTAAAACATTTTCCGTAGCGCTGGTGATCTTGTCGATAGATTCCTTTATCTTCTTTAAAACAGTACTAATCGTCTTGGATTGCACGCCGGAACTTTCCGCAAGCTTGCGAATTTCATCGGCTACTACCGCAAAGCCCTTCCCGGCTTCTCCCGCATGAGCAGCTTCTATTGCTGCGTTCATCGAAAGCAGGTTAGTCTGGCTGGCGATATTTTCCATAACCAGGTTAATCTCCAGAAGCCCTTCAGACTCGCGTGCGATTTCCTGTATGTCCGTCGCTACATCCTGTAATCCCGTCCGGCCCACTTCGGAAGCTTTCTGCAAATTTTTTACATTGGCCGCATTTTTGGTAAGTGTTCCTGCAACCGACTCAATATTGGCTACCATTTCCTCAATGGCGGAGGATGCCCTGGAAACATTGGTGCTTTGCTTATCAACAAGCTCGTCGAGCTTGTTGATATTGCCCACAACCTGTTCCATGGTTGCGTGGGTTTCGGTTACGCTGGCGCTCTGATTTAACGCGCGGCTTTTAATGCTCTTGATAGTGGCGGTGATCTCATTGATCGCTGTGGCGGTTTCTGTCATGTTGCTGGAGAGTGCACTGCCGGTCTCAGAGAGTGTTACCGCCTGCTTTTTAATTATGATGATCAGGTTTTTGATTTTTTTCAGGGTCTCGTTAAAATAATGCGCCAGGCTGCCGATTTCGTCTTTTGAATTGGCAGTGATAGTGCGGGTCAGGTCTCCTTCGCCTTCGGAAATATCCTTAAGGGTTTCCGCTACCCTGATGATGGGCTTGCTGATACTCCTGGAGAAGAATATTGCCGCCAGGATCACTACTATAAGAATAACGATGCTGATGATACTGCCCGTTTTTATCATAGTGTAAACCGGGGCCATAACGGTATCTGTCATTACCCCTATTGCGAAGTTCCAGGGAGTTTTGGATTCTCCGACAATAACGGGAACAGTAATAATTTCCATATCAGTATCGAATGCTGCAATATGATTGGAAAAAGCAAATTTTTTGCCCTCTTTGATGGCATTTACATAATCGTCCATACGCGAACCGACTATATCCTGTTCGGTTTCCTCCAAATTTTTTCCGATACGATCTTCTTCGAAATGACTGACGACTGTACCGTCATTGCTGAATACCGCTGTTACGGCATCTTCATACGGCCTGTTGCGCTGTGCAATGCTTTGGATCATATTAATATCTATGTCGATACCCGTAACTCCCAGAACTTTTCCGTCCCGTGAATGTATGGGAAAGGCAATTGAAGTCAGCATCGTTGATTTTCTGCCCACATCATACATATAGGGATCAATAATTATTCCGCCGTCCGAGTCTCTGACCAACAGGTAGAACGCTCCTTCTCCTGAGTTATCATTGTTTCCCAGAAGACCCAATTCTATGGTATCACCGTCCCGGTACCAGTAGGGGGCAAATCGTCCGTTTGAATAGCTGCCCGGTTCTCCTGCGAACAGCCGGTCATTTCCTTCCAGAACATCCGGCTCCCAGCGGCACCATGCAGCGATAAGCTCGGAGTTTTCTACTACCATGCCTCTGAGTATGGTGTTGATCACATTCCTCCGGTTATCTTCGGAGAAGCTGCCGTACTGTTGTAAAACCTGTGTCAGAGTCTCCGCAGAATACCAGTAGTCTTCAAGATAACCCTTTACCTCGCTGCAGGATTTCTCTGCAAGATTAACAATTGATGCATGGGTGTGTTCGTAAATAGCAGCACGGGACTGGACAAGCAGAACAATACCGACTGAGCCGATGCCGAACAGACTGAGCATGATCATAATTGCAGTTAGTTTAAAATTAATTTTCATTGTTCATCCTTTTTAAAAAAATTTCTGTTTGTTTAAATATAATAAAAGTTATATGCAAAAATAAAATTTTTCTTTATTTTTTTAAAAGATTATTTAATTCGGTATATTATTCTTTCTTATGTGAAAAATAAAAATTAGCAAAAAAAGTTTTTTGACAATTGGTATTTTATATTTAACTGCGGCTGTAGTTGGGCGCTTCCCGTGTAATGGTTATGTCGTGTGCATGGCTTTCCCGCCAGCCTGCTGCGGTAATCTTTGCAAAATTGCGGTATTGTTTTAATGCTTCCAGATTTTTACAGCCGCAGTAGCCCATTCCTTTACGAAGGCCCGACACAAGCTGATACAGAAAACTTTTTAGTTCACCTTTATACGGTACGCGGCCTTCGATTCCTTCCGGTACTGGTTTTTCGTCTTTCCCAATCTGGTACCGATCCCCTGCTCCGTCGTTGATTGCGCCGATGCTGCCCATGCCGCGGTATTCTTTGTATATTCTCCCGTCAAAAAGAATTTCCTTGCCCGGCGCTTCTTTAAGGCCTGCAAACAAATTGCCGATCATTACCGAGCTGGCTCCGGCTCCGACAGCCTTGGCCAAGTCTCCGGAATATTTAATTCCCCCGTCTGCAATTACCGGTATGCCGTTTTTGGCGGCTTCTTCGGCGCAGTCCCAGACAGCGCTGAACTGAGGCACGCCTATACCGGCAACAATGCGCGTAGTACAAATGGAGCCGGGCCCTATTCCCACTTTAACGGCGTCTGCGCCTGCATCAATGAGTCTGCGGGTTCCGTCCTTTCGCGCTACATTACCGCCGATAACGGGAATGTTGTACTGTTTTTTAATATCTGCAATGGTATCCATTACGTTTTTTGTATCTCCGTGTGCAGTATCAACAACAACAAAATCAACCATTGCTTTTTCAAGGAGCGGCATACGAACGGAATAATCCTGGGGCGAAATTGCCGCACCAACAATAAGCCTGCCGCTTTTATCGGTAGCAGCCCGCGGAAAGAGGTCGTGTTTTTCCATGTCTTTTACGGTAATAAGCCCTTTTAACTTTCCTTGTCCGTCTACAACGGGAAGTTTTTCTATCCGGTGGTTGTCGAATTTTTCACGGGCTTCCGCCGTTGTAGGTTCTCCCTGAACAACAACCGGGTTTACGGTCATTACTTCTGTTACTTTTAACGTGTCGTCTCTGCAAAACCGGAGATCCCTGCTTGTAATTATACCGGTAAGTTTTTCGTCTTTATTAAGAACAGGCATACCCGAAACATTAAATCGCTCCATCATGATCTTTACATCACTGATGTTTGCATCTTCTCCCACCGTTACCGGGGATGCTATAACCCAGTTAAGAAAACGTTTTACATTGGCAATCTGCTGGGCCTGATCTTCCGGACTTAAACTGCGGTGGATCACCCCTGTGCCGCCTTCCAGGGCAATGGCAATGGCCATTTTTTCTTCGGTTACCGTGTCCATAGCGCTTGATATTACCGGAATATTCAGTTTAATCCCGCTGCATAAAACAGTAGTAATATCACAGTCACGGGGAAGTATATCGCTGTATCCGGGCAGGAGCAGTACATCATCATAAGACAGAGCTTCTTCAAATTCCATGTTTGCTATTCCTCCCAATCATCTATGCTTTTTTCATTATGCTGCGGTATTTATCCGCCAGTTCTTTTGCTTTCTTTGCCGCCAGGCCTTTGTAATTTTCCGGCCTGGCGAAAAATGCAGTTGCCGCTTCTATTGGTTCTGTTGTACCTGCTCCGGAACCAAGTTTTACAAGCTGTTCTCCGATTCGCTTTAGAATATCTTTTTCTGCGGCAAGTGCGGCGCCGAAAGATATGTTTTTCTTTTCCGCATCCAGGGTGATTTTTCTTATTATTTCGTGAGCATCGGAAACTCCGGATTCTGCAAGAAGTATATAGGCCGGCTCTGCAAGTACGGCGCCCAGTATACCTCCGCCCGAATGCAGATTAAGAAGGCATTTTTCCCTGTCTGCCGAAAGGCTTTCCATAATATGCGACATACGGTTTATCGCCAGACAAAAACCTGTTATATAATCGGCAATAAAACGCTGGCTTGCCGAGTTGGAAAGATCCCGCTGGTGTTCACTGATTTGATCCATGTAAAAAGTCATTACCCTGGGCATAAAAGTTTTCCAGAGGCTTTTTACATGCTCCGAATTCCAGGGATTCCGCTTTTGAGGCATGGTGGAAGAACCTACCTGATCCGAAGCAAATCCTTCGCGGAGTTCTGCAATTTCGGTTCGCTGGAGATTACGCAGGTCGTCGGCAAGGTTCGCAATAATTCCAAAGGCAATGTTGTATTCCAGTAAAAGCCGCAGGAGGTATTCTGGTTCTGTAAGCTGAGTAGAATGTTCAGACGGTTCCAAATCCAGTTCCGCCAGGTAAAGCCGTTCCAGTTCTTCGGGGTCTTTTACAAGCATACTGGTTGCATTATATGCGCCCACGGCGCCCGCCAGTTTTCCTTTTAAAAGATTCGATAGACGTTCTATTTCCGGAATTGATTTTCCCAGCCGTGATACATACTCGGCGAATGTAAAACCAACCGTAACAGGCACAGCATGCTGGCCGTGGGTGCGTCCAACCTGAGCCGTATCAGCTTCCTTTTCTGCAAAATCACAAAGAAGGATTTCCAGTTTACGCAGCCCCGGCAATATTACCTCTTTGCAGCAGCCCTTCATGCGGAAGGCCAGGGACGTGTCCAGAATATCCGCACTTGTTGCTCCAAGATGAACAAGCGGTGCAATTTCCGCCGGAACCGTTTTTTTTAGTACATTAACCAGTGCCCGGATATTGTGGCGGGTTTTTTCTTCTTCTGCATATACTTCTTCCGGCGTAACGGTAACAGTACCCTGCCATTTTGCAGAAGCGGCCGGATCGTTCCGGACGGTCAGGTGGGCCTTTATAAGGGCGATTTCCGCCTTAACACAGGCGGAAATGGATCCTTCTTCTGAAAGCCAGGGAACAAGGGCGTCAAAAACATCCTTTTCTGAAAGGGAATAACGATGGTCTAAAGGGGAGATATTACGAAAAATATCACGGGTTTCCATACCAGAGTTTGACACAGTAAAGGAGTTTTGTCCAGTGGTGGCGCCGAC
>WRIX01000018.1:0-18081 GCA_009782495.1 Treponema sp. | reverse complement strand
GCCGACCGGCTTGCCGTGCAAAGAATCATGTAATACTATGAGATAGTACCTAAACGGAGGCCACAAAGGTGCAGAAAAAACTAAGTGCCGGACAAAAGCTTGGGTTTGGTATTTTTGACCTGGGCGGAAACATGTTTTTTACCATAATGGGGTTTTGGTGCCTGAAGTACCTTACCGATGTTGTGGGGCTTGTGGCGGCAATGGCAGGCGCTGCGGTTATGATAGGCAAAATCTGGGATGCGGTTACAGACCCGATGATGGGCTATATTTCCGACAGAACAATTACCCGCCTGGGAAGAAGGCGTCCGTATCTCTTAATCGGAGCGGTTCCCATGATGCTGACAATGTGGCTGTTCTTTACCGCTCCTGACATTTCCAATCAGTTATGGCTGATGTTTTGGGCTATGGGGGTACTGATGCTGGTTAATACCGTCCAGACGGTGATCAACGTTCCTTACGCTTCCCTGACTCCGGAACTGACAAACGATTATCATGAACGAACCAGTCTGAACGGTTACCGCTTCGGTTGTGCGGTATTTGGTACGATTTTGGGAGCTGCGGCGGTATTGCCCATTGTAAGCTCATTTAACGGAGAAAAGCATGGCTGGTCCATGATGGGGCTTATCCTGGGAGCGGTTATGGCCCTGGTTACCCTCCTTACTTTTTTCGGCACCAAAGAAAAAAAGCATACCAGAGAGGACATTCCTGCCGAAGGCTTTTTTTCTACCTATAAAGCGGTGTTTTCAAACAAGCCCTATGTGATACTCTTTATAACCTATGGCCTTCATTTAACGGCGGTTACTTTTTTACAGAGTATCCTTGCATACTATACTGAATATATTTATCCCGCAGAATTTGTTATGAGGCTCAGGACGTTTCCGCTTATAGGAGACCCTGCGGCAGGCGAAATGGCGCTCCGTGAAGCCCTGACAAACCTGTCCATGATGGGATTGTTGCTGACGGCTATGTTATGTATCCCCGTCTCTGTTTTTGTGTCAAAGAAGATAGGGAAAAAATGGACATATCAGATCTGTTTTATTGATCTTTTTATTGCCTGTGCTGCTGTTTCTACCGTGGGTCATCTTTTGCCGCCGGAATGGTTCCTTTGCCTTTTGTTATTTGCCGGAATCGGGGTTGGCTTTAGTTATGTTGCGCCATTTGCTATGGTACCCGATACGGTGGAATTCGATGCAGTAAAGACCGGTGAACGGAAGGAAGGAGCCTATTACGGCATGTGGACATTTATTTCCAAATGCGGAATTGCTTTGTCGGTTTTTATTTCTGGGATTATACTTAATATCGGAGGTTATGTTCCAAAGGTAATTCAAACGCCATCAGCACGGCTGGCAATCAGACTTATCATCGGACCCATTCCGGCATTTGTCTTTCTTTGCGCCTTCATCCTGATGCAGTTTTATACACTGGACGAAAAGACCTACAAAAAACTGATGGGACAATAAAATGAAGTATTTAAATGATTATCAAGCCAAAGAATTGATCCTTGATATAGGCCGGCGAATGTACAGCAAAAACTATGTGGCAGCCAACGACGGGAATATTACCTGTAAAACAGGGTCTGATACGATCTGGGCGACTCCTACCGGAGTTTCCAAGGGGTACATGAAGGCGGAAGAACTGGTCAAGATGAGCCTGGACGGAACGGTTCTTCAGCAGGGTAGTTTAAACCCTTCTTCGGAAATAAAAATGCATCTGCGGATCTACCGGGAAAACAATAAAGTTCAGGGAGTCTGTCACGCCCACCCGCCGGTTTCCACTTCCTTTGCCATTGCCGGAATAAGTCTGGACAAAGCCATATATCCGGAGGCTTTGGTAAACCTTGGTACAGTGCCGGTGGTGCATTACGAAGCTCCCGGTTCACAGGGGATTCCCGATTCCGTTGCTCCCTATTGCAATGATTACAATGCCCTGCTTTTGGCCAACCACGGCGCTCTGGCCTGGGGAGAGAGTCTTATGGAAGCATGGTATCGCCTTGAGTCGCTGGAACACTATGCGATGATCCTGATGTATACGGGAAACATCATCGGTAAGGCCAATGTACTCAGCTGTGAACAAATCCGGGAACTCATTAAAATTCGGGAAAAGCTTGGTATCCGGACCGGCGGTGTTCCCTCATGCTGTGCTGCCGAAGCCTGTAACCTTGTTGATGTTGGAATTCCCGGCGGCGCTGCTCAGTCCGTGAATACTGCCGACATAGAAAGTATTGTCCAATCGGTATTGAAAAAACTTGGCCGGTAAAGACAGATTATTTTTACCCAAGGCAACGCGCTGTCTTGAAATAAATTTCATTTTATTTTTATACTCTTCAAAGTGGCCGAAAAACATTGACAATTCCTTTTTACCACGACTATGATATACTGACGAGACAGAAAAACTGTTTTGATTAAAAGGTTAAGGAGAAAAGCATGAAGAAATTACTTGGTATCACCATGACGGTGATATTAGTCCTGGCTCTTGCCGGCTGCGGAGGCGGTTCAAAAACTTCCGGTACCGGCAATACGGATCTTGACAAGTTGTACCAGCAATATTTCCCCGATCAGGTAAAATTTGCAAACGGGGTAATTAAAATTGCTGTAATAAGGAATCTTAATGCGGGGGATCATACCCAGCAGTTCCTTGATGGCTGTGTTTCCGAAGGAACAGCTATGGGCTTTGTTGTTGATACCTTTATTACCAACGGAGACAATGCCAAATGCCAGGAAACCATTGCTCAGGTTATCCAGAAGGATTATGCCGGCATTATTCTTTCACATGGTGAAGCGGGTTATACATACGATGCACTGAAACCGGCGGTTGACAAGGGGATGAAGGTAGTAACCTTTGACTCCGTTCCCTACCTTAACGGCGATCCCAACGGAACCATTCTTACCGGTGTAACCAGTACTGCCCAGGAAGATTATAAACTTGCCGAACTTTCCCTTTCTTCCATTGTAAGCAATTTCCCGGCAGACAAACAGCCTATTAAAGTAGTCCGTGCATGGATGGGGCCCGGCGTTCCTCCTCTGGACAGACGGCAAACCATCTATGATCGTTATGTGAACGAAGGCAAAATAGTTGAAGTCGCTTTGGTCGGCCCGGTAGATTATTCAAATCCCAGGGGCGGTACCCAGGATTCCTTTGCTGCGCTGCTTCCCCGGCTTACCCCCGGTACAGTAGATGCCATCTGGGGTTCATACGACGAACTGGGCAAGGGCTGTCTCCAGGCTTTGAACGATGCCGGACGGACGGATATTCTGCTTATGTCCATCGACATTTCCAACGACGACATCAACCTTATGCTTGAATATCCCGATATCTGGGTTTCCACCGCAGCTGTGGATCCCAAACTTATCGGTATTTCCAACATGAGGCTTCTGGCCGCCAAGTTTGCCGGCGAATCAACTCCGGACACCTACAATCTGGATGCCCAGGGAGTAAAAACAACTCAGCTTAATTCTTCTATTAATATGACCAATATCGCCACCGTGGTACCCGGCTGGGGCCAGGAACAGGGCGTATGGGATCATTTTGGCTGGATGGCTGAAATTAAGGCCGCTGCAAAGAAGTAAAACCGGAGTCTGAGTGAACTTGTTCCAAAATGAATATTCTGGAACAAGTTTGAATCTTCAGTGAAAAGATCAGAACCGGTATGTTCTGCCGAACCTGCCCTCTATCAGAGGGCAGGTTCGTATCAATTATGTACGGTTTCCTTTCCGCCATAATAAATCTGAGGTACAGCAGTTTGGAACAACAGGCAAAATCGACCCTTAGCATGAGGGATATTTCAATAACATTTCCTGGTGTCTATGCTCTTTCCCATGTCGATTTTGACATGGAAAGCGGCAGGATTTATGCCCTGATAGGGGCCAATGGCGCAGGTAAGTCAACCCTGATGAAGGTCCTGTCCGGAGTCAACAGCCACTATTCCGGTCAGGTGTTAATTAATGGAAAAGAAGTTGAAATTCGTTCTCCCAAAGCCGCTAAAGAGCTGGGCATTGAGATTGTTTACCAGGAAGTGGATGTGGCTCTTACTCCCACGCTTTCGGTGGCTGAAAATATTATGACCAATGTACTGGTCAACAAGATGGGGAAAAAACAGTTTGTAAACTGGAATAGTATTCGCAGCGCCGCCAGGGAAGCGCTTGGACGGCTCGGCGTTGACATAGATGTACGGAAACCAATTTCCGATTTAAGTCTGGCAGAAAAACAAATGGTACTTTTGGCCAGCGCCGCCAGAGAACGGTGTAAATTTCTGATACTCGATGAACCTACGGCTCCTCTTTCCAATACGGAAACGGAAAATCTTTTTAAGGTGGTGCGGTATCTGGCCAAGGAAGAAAATGTAGGAATAGTTTTTATTTCCCACCGGCTGGCCGAGCTTTTTGAAATCTGCGAACACATCACGATCATGCGGGATGCCCAGGTGGTTAAGGATATGGAAATAACTCCCGATCTGACCATCAATCAGATTGTGGAATACATGCTTGGCCGCAAGTTTGACGAGGTATACGAGAAAAAAATTGTTCCCATCGGCGAAATGGTACTGGAACTGGACAAACTTACAGAAGAAAAAGAGCGGGTCAAGGACATAAGTCTTGGTGTAAGAAGCGGAGAAATCGTAGGTATCGCCGGCCTGGTGGGGGCTGGGAAAACCGAGCTGTGCAAAACTATTTTCGGCGCCTATCGCAGTTCTTCAGGAACGGTAAAACTAAAAGGCAGGAACATTACTTCCCGTTCTCCTTCACAGGCGGTAAAACGCGGTCTTGCCCTGGTACCGGAAGAACGGCGCAAAGAAGGGGTTATTGTAGTTGATCCTGTGTATGCAAATATAACTATTTCTGCGCTGCATAAGTTTCTTAATAAAATTCGATTTGTGGTAAAACGCCGCCAGCTTGAAGCTACCGGCAAAGTAATACAAGAGCTGGGAATAAAAACTCCTTCGAAGCATCAGATATTGGCAAACCTTTCCGGCGGAAACCAGCAAAAAGTGGTGGTAGGCAAATGGCTGGTGTCCGATGCTGATATTTATATTTTTGATGAACCTACCAAAGGGGTCGACGTAAGGTCCAAACATGATATTTTTAAGCTGATTGAGGATCTTGCAGCCCAGGGCAAGGGTATTATTTATGCTTCATGCGAATTTTCCGAAATCATAACCATAGCCGACAGGGCCTATGTTATGTATGACGGCGGTATTGTAAAAGAAGTAAAAGTATCGGAATCCAGTGAAAAAGAACTGCTCTACTATTCAACCGGAGGTAATTAAGGATGAGCGCAAAAGCCGTTGGACGTGATCAAAGGGCATTGATTGTCGATTTTATTGCCAAGTGGGGGGTTCTGCTTACCATTGCTGCCCTGCTTATTATTTTTTCAGTATCCATGCCGTTTTTCAGAACTATCTCCAATATGATTACCATTATCCGGGCAGTCTGTATCGTTACCATTGTTGCAATAGGAATGACTTTTGCACTGACGGTTAATGGCATTGATCTTTCGGTCGGCTCGGCGGCCACCATGTCCAACACCGTATGTATGACTTTCTTTATATGGTTTTCCATGGGAACTACCGTACACGGTACTCTTTTGGCAATTCTTTTAACGCTGATCATTTCTTTGTTTATCGCTGCAATTAATGGTTTTTTAATTGTTAAACTAAAAATATTTGATATGCTGGCTACCCTGGCAACGATGTTTATGTTTGAAGGGGTGGCCATGACCTATGCCGGCGGCGGAGCGATCAATGAACGCATGGTCAGGCCCGACGGTACCGCCGCTACGGGAACAGTACCGGCGCTTCTGCGTGTTTTTGGCCGGGAACCGTGGATTATCATTATAATGCTGTTATTGGTTTTTATGGCTTTTCTTTTTCTTACGTTTACCAAGCATGGCCGTTATATGTATGCCGTAGGTTCCAACATCGAAGCGGCCCGGCTTTCCGGTATTAATGTTCAGAAATACCGGGTAATGGCTTATGTGTTCAGCGCCCTGCTTGCTTCCATTGGAGGCATTCTGGTAGGCGCCCGTGTCGGGAATGCCCAGATTAACTCCGGCACTCCGTATCTTATGGGAGCAGTGGCGGCAGCCCACATAGGAATCTCGGTGGCCGGTATAGGGCGGCCCAATGCTTTTGGTACCCTGGCAGGCGCTTTTCTTATCGGCGTGCTGGAAAACGGCCTTATTATGGCTTCGGTTCCCTACTACACGGTAAACATTTTTAAGGGTCTTATCCTGGCAGTTGCCCTGGCCCTTAATTCAATACGGAAAAAATAAATCCCCTGCAGGGATTAAATTTCCGGCAGAGGGTGATTGGTTTTTACAAGGAGGAAACCATGTCTCGTTTTTCCAAATACTTTTTAATGAAAGAAGGGGATATCTGTGACTATGTCCGCGATCAGCTGCCTGATTACTTTGCCGGTAATTCAAATATCACCGTTAAGGAGATAGGCGATGGAAACCTGAACTATGTATTCCGGGCAGTGGAAGAAGGTACGGACAAGTCTATTATCGTCAAGCAGGCAGGCGAACAGCTTCGTATTTCCGCAGAGATGAGGATTACCACCGATCGAAACCGCATTGAATCGGAAATTCTTCTTATTCAGGACAAGTATGCTCCCGGCCTGGTTCCCAAAATTTTTAAGTACGACACGGTAATGTGCGCCTGTCTTATGGAAGATCTTTCAGACCACCGGCTGATGCGCTATGCCCTGATGGAACATCAGACATTCCCCAAATTTGCCGAAGACGTTACCACCTACATGGTAAATACCCTGCTCAATACCACTGACGTTGTTATGGAACACAAGGAAAAAAAGGAACTGGTAAAGAGCTTTATCAATCCCGAACTCTGCGAAATTACCGAAGACCTTATCTATACCGAACCCTATAACGATGCCAAGGGACGGAATATTGTAACGCCGGAAAATCTGGAATTTGTAAAAAAAGAACTGTACGGCGATAAAGCCCTGCATCTGGAAATTGCCAAGCTCAAATTTGAATTTATGAACAATGCCCAGGCGCTGCTTCATGGTGATCTTCATACGGGTTCAATTTTTGTTAAGCCTGATTCGACCATAATCTTTGATCCCGAATTTGCCTTTTACGGCCCTATGGGTTACGACATAGGCAATGTTATTGCAAACCTTTTCTTTGCCTGGGACAACGGGGACGCAGCGGGGAACACTTCTTTCTGTGAGTGGACTCTCCGTACCGCAGAAGAGGTGATCGATCTCTTTAAATCCAAATTCATTGCGGAGTACGGAAAAAAAGTTACCGATATAATGGCAAAGACAGAAGGGTTTGCCGAATATTATCTGGATACAATTATCGCCGACACTGCCGCCGGAGCAGGCACAGAGCTTGTCCGCCGTACCGTGGGAATGGCCCAGGTAAAAGATGTTACAACCATTGCGGATAAAAACAAGCGGATCAGGGCGGAACGGATCAATATACTCTGCGCCAAAGACCTTGTTATGAACAGGACACAATTCAAAACAGGCAAAGATTTTACCGCTTCTTTCAGCAAAGCCATTGCCGCTGCGGATAAAACCCTGTAAATACCGCCGGTTTGAATTTTTTTTAAAAGGAAAAAAGTATGGCAGAAAACATCTTATCCATAGACACTGTTGCACTGGACGAAGAAAAACAGGCCCTGAAAATTATTGACCAAACCAAACTTCCCGGAACTGTGGAAATCCTTTATCTGACAAAACAGGAAGATATTTGGGAGGCCATATACCTGTTAAAAGTACGGGGAGCGCCGGCCATAGGTGTGGCTGCCGCCATTGGAGTGTACCTGGCAGCGCTGGAAATAGATGAAAGCTCTTACGATGGTTTTTACGGCAGGTTTAAAAAGGCCAAAGATTACCTTGCAAGTTCCAGACCCACGGCGGTAAACCTTTTTTGGGCTCTCGACCGGATGGAAAAGGTGGTGCTGGATCACAAAGAAGAAAGCCCGGCAAAACTCAAAGAACTTCTCCGCAACGAAGCGGTAAAAATACGGGATGAAGATGTACAGGTCTGTAAATCCATCGGCGAATACGGATTGGAACTTATCAAGGACGGAGACGGCATACTTACCCACTGCAACGCCGGCCAGCTTGCAACGGTGCGTTACGGCACAGCTTTGGCGCCGGTTCATCTGGGCCGGGAACGGGGGATGAATTTTAAAGTCTTCTGTGACGAAACCCGGCCCCTTCTTCAGGGTGCCAGGCTTTCGGCTTTTGAAATGGTTTCTGCCGGAGTGGATACTACGGTTATCTGCGACAATATGGCAAGCATGGTAATGAAAAACGGCTGGGTAAAGGCTTGTTTTGTGGGCTGTGACCGGGTAGCCGCCAACGGGGATGCGGCCAACAAAATCGGCACTTCCGGTGTTGCCATCCTTGCAAAGCATTACGGAATTCCCTTTTATGTGTGCGCCCCTACATCAACCGTCGACATGTCGATTAAAGAAGGCAAAGATATTGTAATTGAGGAGCGTAAAGCGGAAGAAGTTACCGAGATGTGGTACAGCGAGCGCATGGCTCCAATGGGGGTAAAGGTCTTTAACCCTGCATTTGACGTAACCGATCACAGTCTGATTACCGCAATTGTTACCGAATTCGGTATTGCCAAACCCTCTTATTCGGAAAGTTTAAAGGCTGTTTTTGAAAAGAAAAAGGCTGTCTCTTAACCGGGGGCAAATTTAGCTTTCCAGCAGTTTCCGTACCTGTTCTGCCATTGCTTTGGCAAAATTGCGGTGATCGTCAGCTTCCCAGTGAATTCCGTCTGCAGGACTGGAAGCGCTGATCACTTCTCCGGCATCAAAAAAAGCTGCGCCGCATTCTTTGGCGCATGCCTTGTAATGAGCTGCCATTTTCCTGGATATTTCAAACGCATCGGGAGAAATTATCTGGGCAAAGGCTTCTGCTTTGGTAATTGGCGCCGGACATACCAAAAGCACTTTCGGCTGCCCGTCGCCGGGTCCGCATTCCGAAGACAGCGCGGCCTTTGCTACAAGCTGTGCGCCGTGGGATATTTCGTAAGGGCTTGGATTAAAACGGCGTTTTAAATCGTTGGTTCCCAGCATAACGATTACCAGATCGAGGGGGCGGTGACTCCGTAGTATGGGAATAAGCTGACGCAAACCGTTGCGATCGCCTTCTATCGGATCTTCCAGACAGGTGGTTCTTCCGTTTAAACCTTCTTCCACAACCCAGAATGCAGGACTGGCGCTGCCCGGCATACCGGGAATTATACCGGGCGGGTTAAGCAGCGATGCCATTACCGCCGGCCAGCGTATTGAATGATCAAAACGGCCGCCCCTGGGATTATAGCCCCAGGTGTTGCTGTCTCCATAGCAAAGTACGGTCTTCATCTTTAATGCTAAAATTCCAGGGCAAAACTTTTATTGACTTTGTCGATCAAGGTAACATAAACTATTAACCCTACCGAAAACAAGACAAATACAATAATTAACTGCCATAAGACCTGAGTATGTATCCATTCAACAATTTCTTCGGCGGCAATATCACAGGCAATCAGTCCAACCACTTCGCCGGATTTTTTTATTATAGGCTGATAGACGGAGATGGTGGAACCGTATTCTTCGGTTTTGTCTATCGTTCCGTACTGAACTGTTCCGGTGGTAAATGCCTTCATTGCGGCGCTGTCCCATTCGTCCAGGTCTTCCTTCATTCCTATCGGAGAAAACTTTTCCCCGCCGACCCTGTCGCTGCCGTCAATAATGTAATTAAAAATAGTCCCTTCTTCCTGTGCCATGGTATAGAGGTACAGGCAATCGGTATCTTGTTTTACTCCGTAAAGTCTTTGCTGCGTTATTGAATAATACGGATCGGAAGGATTAAGGCTTTTTGCAAGCTTTTCGAACGATTCGGGATTAATCAGGTTCTGGGCTCTGTCTACCGGCGGACGGGCATAATGAGCGCCGACAAACTGAATTACAGTATTAACCTGCAATACCGAAGTAATCATAAAGACTGCAAAAACCGCTGATAAAAAGAACACAAAGAAAAAGGTTATTCTGAATTTAAGGGTGCTTTTATTTTTTTCCTGTGCTTCCAGGGCATTTAATTCCATGGTTTACCTCTTTATTCGCAATTACGAATCCTTGCTTTCTGATATTGTTTCACTGGGGATAAACAGATCAAAGCAGGTACCTTTTCCCGGTTCACTGGATATTTTAATGGAGCCATGAAGCTCTTTAAGCCGTTCACGTACCAGGTTAAGCCCTATGCCCCGCCCCGCATTAAGATTGGTTGCATCGGCAGTACTGAAACCGGGAGAGAAGATCACCTGCAGCAGGTTTTTTTTGTCGTCCGCATCTTCTTTAGAAAGAAGTTTCAGCTCAAGGGCTTTTTCCCTGATTTTGTTCAGGTTTATTCCTTTGCCGTCGTCGGAAAGTTTTAAATGGATCTGATTGTCTTCGCGTACTATGGAAAGACTGATTCTTCCCTGACTCTCTTTGCCGCTTTCTTTGCGTTCACTGGGCGTTTCTATTCCGTGAGCTACCGAATTCCGTACCAGTTGGGTTAATACTTCCTTGATTACCCGGCGGGGCCCGTGTTCCAGGATCGTTTCGTCCAGCTGATCCACAAAAAAACCTACTTCTTTATCTTCTGTTCTTGCGGCATTTTCGCAGGCTTTAAAAAGGGTTTCTACCAAAACATACTGATCCTGCCGGTTTCTTCCCCCGGTAGTAGCCCGGAACGATTCGATCTTGTCAATGATAGTCCGGAACTTATCTTTTTCCTTCATTATCTTTTCAAGTTCAATCGTTACATGAAGAACGTTATCGAAAGTTATATCGTCGCCGTCCCGGTATTGTCTGATAACATCTTCCAGATTGTGAAGCTTGTTACTGAAATTGTCCAATCCCAGAATAAGCGCATTGGATTTAATGGCATGAACCGACTGATAGATGTTGACCATAGCGTCTTTTGCCGAAAGACTTTTGTTTTTCAGGATTTCGTTGATGTGATCAAATTCGTATTCCGTGTCTTCGATAAAATCACCGAATACTGCCGGATCAACCTGGATTACCTGGAACAGATCCTTCATTTCTTCGTCGCGTTTGGTCGCTTCTTCCGCCAGTTTCCGTTCCAGTTCCCTGGTTGCCGAAATATCTTCCATGGTTCCCAGGACATAGAAGTCGTTCAGCCCCTGATCCACAGTGGAAAAAACTGTCCTGATTATTTTGGTTTTGTTATTGTAATTGTTTG
Source organism: Treponema sp. (assembly GCA_009782495.1). Taxonomy (GTDB): domain Bacteria; phylum Spirochaetota; class Spirochaetia; order Treponematales; family Breznakiellaceae; genus WRIV01. The sequence goes on along the minus strand of WRIX01000018.1, from coordinate 6,865 downwards.
TGTAGGTAAATTCCTTGATGGGATTTATATCTTCAAGCATGCTGGCATCGAATTGCCTTTCCAGAACCATTTTTAAATAATCAATAAAAATGTCCCGTTCTTTGGCTTTAAGCGAAGCTGTAAGGAAGTCGGTAATTTTTTCTCCTTCGATTTTGTCGGTGCCCAGAATATTCTCCAGGGGTTTTGAATAGGCGCCCTGAATTACATATTCCCGGTTCATCAGGAACATTCCGATGGGAAGGTTATCCTTCATGGCAGTAATAACATCCCGTTCCACCCGGAGTTCATGATTCAGGCGGCTAACCCGGCTGTCCTTTATAAGCCTGCTCTGTTCATAAATAACCGTAAGAAAGGTAACCAGAAAATACACGCCGATTAACCTGGTTGCCGAGTCGGTATTATAGCTTATACCGGCAAGTCCCGGGATTATGGTAAACGTTACCACAGCACAGAGCAGCAATACGGAAAAGATCAGCCCTATTGTCATGCCCAATACAAAGATTGCCAAAAGAGGGAATGTAAAAATCCACAAAGACGCAAATCCGCGGAGTTCCCCGGTGGATACAAACAGGGTACACATAATGCCGAAGGCGCCTACGACAATTCCTCCGGGAATTTGAAGGGGCAATTTGGTTCTTAACAGGAAGATGATAATAAAACACAGGGCAGCCATTGCATAGTCGGAAACCCCCCGGCTTATGTTTCCTTCCAGGGTAACGGAGGTTCCGAATATAACCAGGAAGAGCCCTCCTGCCAGTATAGCTATGTTCAGGATGTTATAACGAAGATTTTCGTCCGTACTTCTGGTTCTTCCGCTGCTGAGGAAGTTAGTCAGGAAGTTGGCAAGAAAACTGCCGGTTTTTTCTTCTGCCATCCTAGTCCCCCTTAAGGGATTCTATGGCAACCGAAAGGGAAAATGTTTCTGATTCAAAAGCTGTAAAAGGAATACTGATGATCCTGGCTTGTCCGTGGGGCCATTGAATTTGGTGTCCGGTGCCCTTGACAATGGTTGGAAGGCTGATTACCAGACGGAAAGATTCTTCCAGTCCTCTTTTTGCATTGCCTGCAATAATATTGACAATTTCTCCGATGGCATCCACTACTTCGTCATCTATAGTAGAATGTTTGGCGCTGGTCAGCATATCAGTCAGCTTGATTGCCAGGGCGGACTTCATGCCTATTGCTACTGCCCCGCGGGCCTCGCCGCTAAGCCCGATAACTCCAGAAATGTCCCATTCGTTGGCGGCATCTTTTTGCTGAATATAGGGCCGGTCGACAACCAATTCGGCGCCGACAAAATCCTTAAAGGTACTCTTGGTTACTTCGATAAAAGGCTGGATATATTGTTCCATAAAAATTCCTTCCACCGGACGAATCCGGCGTTTGTTTAGATGGTGATTTTTGACAGTTTTTCTGTAAAGATTTTTTCGTTTACAGGTTTGATAATATAATCGGTTGCGCCGTACTTCAGAGCTTCGATAACATTGTACTTTGCAGATTCGCTGGTAACCATAATAATGGGCAGCGTTTTGTACTGTTCCATGCTTCGTACAACCTGAAGGAAATCAATCCCCGAAAGTTCCGGCATATTCCAGTCCAATAGAATCAAATGAACCGGCTGAGTCTGGAGCATCTGTAACGCTTCCTTGCCGTTTCCTGCCTCCAGAAACTGGCAGGGAATCTTCAGCTCGGAAAAAGTGTTTTTCACGATGTTTCGCATAATTCGTGAATCGTCAACTACCATTACTGTTTTCATACCTTCTCCCCTTGTTTATTGGGTTTTAAAAACCGATACTGATTATGAATGATTATGTCATTTTCCGCATATAAGTATAACCCCAAATGGATCTTTTTGGGAATACTCCTGTTTTTATTTTGGCCGGTTTTTGCCGCGGATGTACATACCTCTTCCATTCAGGATGATTCGGCATTGCGGGTATCAATACAGGATACCTGGCTTACCGAAACCCCTTCCGCGGTGGTGCGGAACAGGCCGTTTGTCCGGAATCTGCCCGGCGGAGTGTCTGTCCAGGTACGGGCGGAAGCGCGGAATAATGAGATTTCGGTAATCCTGGCCCGGGAAAGAAACGGAAGTTACCCCGGTTGGGCGCAGGGTTCCTGGATTTACACCCGGAACATCAATACCGGCGCTTCTCTGCGGATCCGCATGTTTATGCGAAGCGATCCTCAGATGTATGTCCAGTGGAGACCGCTTGGAAACGATAAAAGCCAAATAGACCTGGTTCTCTACGATGCTTATATAGTCCGGGGCCTGCCCATAGGAATCCCTTTTGAAAGGCTCCTTACCATGCCGGTAGAAGAAGTCCTCGGCGCTGCGGGAAGCCGTTTTCCCCGCCGTTACTTTGATCCGGATCCGCGCCTGTACCGGAATATTATTGCCTTTGTTTCCAAAATGCGCGCCGCACTGCCCGCTATTACGTATGAAGACGACGGAGCCATTGACGAAACAGGCTCCTATGTTTTGATTCAAACACTCCAAAGGCAAAGCGCTCCTGTTGGAATTAACTGTTCGGGCTTTGCCAAATGGGTTGTTGACGGAATACTCAGACCCGTTACAAAAAGACGCCTTTCCGTTCGTTCACTCAAAGAGCCCGTTACCCCCAGGATATCTTCTCTGGCGGCGAATTTTGAAGATCGGGATTCCCTGTTCGGCCTGGACTGGACCCGTAATCTGGCGCTGGAAGCGGCTAAAGTGTTCCGTTCCCCCGCTTATGCCATTCTGGAAAATGTCGAAGTCCGGCAGGAAACCTTTGCCGCTTTGATAGACCGGAGCAGGGGAACCGCGGCAATAAAAAGCTATCCGGGATTTCTTCTAAATGCAGGTTTCAGCATGGAAGGGCTGCGGCCTTTACTGTATACCCTGGCCATTAACGAGCCGGGCAATATATACCTTGCATCGGTAAATCAGGAACGCAATACTGTTCCCCCTCAGCGTCAGCATTACCATGTAGCAGTCCTTGTTCCTTATTTTAATGAATACGGTAACTTCCAGATCCTGGTATTTGAAAGCGCCGAAGAAACAAACTTTGCCGGATTTCTCCGCCGGCACCCTCTGGGGATGGCAAACCTTGTCCGTATACCCGTAGAAGGGGCTTTTGAGCCGTAGGAATTTTAATATATTGGTACATGTCCTTTAAGGCAACGCAGTATATGTAATCATTCATCCGCGATCCCTGCGTCTCGGCGGTAAAAACTTGAGAAAAGCCGCAGCTATATCTCAGCTTGCTTTTTTCAGGTCCTTGGGGATGGTTATCCGGGCAATGGTTTCTTCGCCGTCTTTGAGTATGTCAAAGGCATTAATCCCAAGCCCCAGCTTTTTAAGCATAACAACCAGCATCACCAGTCCCAATCCGGCTCCTTCCGAATCATCTACCATTTGAAGCATGTCTTCTTCCGAACCATCCAGCATTTGCATTACAGCTTCTTCCATGTCCTCGTATTTATTGGCATTTAAAAGCTGTTTTCGAATCCGTTCATACTCCGCCTCATTAAAAGTGGCGTTGTTTCTGACTTCCATGGCAATGCTGTTGTCTTTCAGTTGAAGAATCAGCCTGATATACAACCCATGCCGGCGCTGAAGTTCCAGGTAGTAATCAATATTGTTAAGGGTAACGTCTTTAAAAGAGCTCATACCACGCTTGTAGTCATCCGCATCATTCAGATCCAATCCCTGTTCGATAAAATACACCCGCTTGGTATTTGCTTTTTTGGCATTAACGGCCAATTCCTGGATACAGTAGATTAAAATATCCTTAAGGCGGCTCTGTTTGGCGTAATCCAGAAAAGTCGCTATTACCTGCTCTATGTACTGTTCTACTTTCCTCGGCAGAGTATAGGTGGTCATTACCAGGGGAATTTCCTTTGTGATTGCCTGTTTAACCTTGTCAGAATCAATAAAAATTTCTTCCAAATCGAACGTTTTGCTATTCTGTAAATGCATGACACCTCTTTACAATTTAGGTCTTGGTATAAGCTTACAACCCACAGCTGTTTATGATTAATAATGCACATAAATCATTAAAAAATACAAGAATCTGATATAACTTTTGTTAAAATTCGAATAATTGCCAAGAATTAGTCTAAAATGGTATCCTTATGTAGCCATATATAATTGGAGGAATTGTATGGAAAATGAACTGGTTAGCTTTGGTATCCTGTCGGTAATTCCGCCCCTGGTGGCCATCGCTTTGGCGCTTATTACCAAAGAGGTGATTTTTTCCCTTCTTGTAGGCATTATGTCCGGTGCCCTTATTTACAGCGGTATTGGGAATCCGCTGGGCATCTTTACCGTTACCATTGACACGATGATTGGCAAATTAGCCGACGAAGATAATGCCGCTATGGTGATATTTTTGGCCCTGTTGGGCGGCCTTGTGGCGGTAATTACTAAAGCCGGGGGGTCTAACGCTTACGGTTCCTGGGCGGAGCGCAAGATAAAGTCCCGCGAAAGCGCCGGCATTCTTACTGCCTTTTTGGGAATGCTTATCTTTATTGACGATTATTTTAACTGCCTTACCGTTGGTACAGTAATGAGGCCGGTTACGGACAGGTTCAAGATTTCCCGGGAAAAGCTTGCCTACCTGATTGATGCCACGGCAGCTCCAATTTGTATTATAGCCCCCATATCTTCCTGGGCGGCATCAGTAATTTCCTACTATCCCGATAAAGCGGGGGTTTCCGGAATGCAGGCATTTATCAGTTCCATTCCGATGAACCTCTATGCTGTACTGACCCTCTTTATGATTGTCTGGATTTCCCTGCGTAAAAACGCCGATTACGGCCCAATGGCAGCAGCAGAGCGCAAAGCAAAAGAAGGTTCGGTTATCGAAAGCAACACCATTGCCGGTAATGACGAACTGGAAAAGCTTTCCGTTTCCGATAAAGGAAAAGTCAGGGATCTTGTTATTCCCGTAGTACTCCTGGTTGTCTTTTCCATTCTGGCTATGATTTATTACGGCGGATATTGGGAAGAAGAAAAAAGTCTCTTTGACGCCTTTGGTGATACCGCAGCAGGCTTTGCCCTTGCCCTGGGGGGTATCTGCGCTATTGTAGCGGCCTTCCTTATCTTTGTACCCAGAGGCCTGGTAAATTTTAAAGACTTTTTCAGATCCTTCGGCCTGGGGATTAAATCAATGGTTCCGGCAATAATCATTCTTACCCTTGCATGGACGATTAGCGGAATCTGCCGGGACTTGCTGCAAACCGGTGAATATGTGGCAGGCGTCGTAGAAACTTCTTCCATGCCTGTGATTCTGATTCCGGCCATTTTGTTTATCGTATCCGCAGCACTTTCGTTTGCTACCGGTACTTCATGGGGTACTTTTGGGATACTCATTCCAATCGCTATCAGTATTTGCGATATTGTTGCACCTCAGTTGTCCATTGTTGCCCTTTCGGCAGTACTGGCAGGATCGGTATTCGGCGACCATTGTTCACCCATTTCAGATACCACGATTCTTTCGTCTACCGGAGCCAAGTGTGACCACCTTAAACATGTTGCTACTCAGATACCGTATGCCGTTACTGTTGCGGCGGTTTGCTTTGTGGGGTATTTGATTGCCGGGCTTACATCCGGGCTTGGGTTTGCGGCAAGTACCATAATTACCCTGCCAGTCTCACTTTTGTTATTGATTGGAGCGTTATTGATTTTACCCAAAGTGTTAAAATCGGCATAAAGAATGCCGCCGCTTGTTGATGTACACGATGTAAAAAAACGCTTTAACCTGGAAGCAGGTTTTTTTGCCCAGCTTGGCAGGTATGTTTACGCCGTCAACGGTCTTTCGTTTTCCATAGCCGAAAACGAAAGCTACGGTTTGGCCGGGGAATCAGGCTGCGGTAAAACCACCGCAGCCCGGCTTCTTGTGCGTATGTACAATTACGACAGCGGAGCCATAACATTTAAGGGTAATGAAATCGCCTCATTTAAAAAGAGTGATCTTGCTCAATACCGGCAAAAAGTAAAGTATGTGTTTCAGGACCCGGCTCGATCCCTTAACCCAAGGATGAACGTCTACAATGTTCTTACATCAGGACGGCGATGGGCCGGCAGCGCTCATAAAGTTGATGAAAAACAACTTAAACAAAAAGCCGCCGCAATTATAGAAGAAGTAGGACTTACAGCCGCCGACCTTGAACGCCGTCCTGCGGAATTCTCCGGAGGTCAGAGGCAGCGTATTTCCATAGCGCGGGGTCTTCTTGCCGAACCGGAACTCCTTATATGCGACGAAGTTGTTTCGGCGCTGGATGTTTCCATACAGGCGCAAATTCTTAACCTTCTTATGGATATACGCCGCCGCAGGAACCTTTCTTTTCTGTTTATTGCCCACGACCTTAAAGTAGCCTGCTGGTTTTGCGACCGCATCGGAGTAATGTACCGCGGTGAAATGATGGAAGAAGCGCCGGCTGCCAATTTGTACCGTACAGCGGCTCACCCCTATACGCAGCTTCTTTTTTCTTCGGTGCTTAATGCAGGCGGAGATGGTGAATCCGAAGCAGCGAAATATTCCGGAACCGCACTTAAAGGCGAAGTACGAACCACTTTGGAAGAACCAACCGGATGTTCATTTGCAGATCGCTGTCCTGCATCAACCGAACGTTGTTTTAAAGAAAAACCTGAATTAAGGGAAATTACAACAGGTCACAAACTGAGGTGTTTTTGTTGAACTGAATGCATCAGTAAATATCTTTCTATTTTTGGAATAAGTCTTTTTAGAAATTCGCATGATGGATGAACAAAAATACAGTCATCTACATAACGCCCATAATTGGCAATACCGTAAATATTTTTAATAAAATGATCAAAATCTGTCAAATAAAAATTTGCAAAAACCTGACTTGTCAAATT
>WRIX01000017.1 GCA_009782495.1 Treponema sp. | reverse complement strand
TTCCAGCCTGCCATACGGACTTCAGCGGCGGCTCGAAATAGCCCGCGCTCTGGCAACAGGCCCCTCCCTCCTGCTTTTGGATGAGCCTGCCGCCGGCATGAATCCGCAGGAAACACAGGATCTCTCTGATTTTATCAAACAGATCCGCGAAGAGTACAAACTTACGATCTTCATGATCGAGCACCACATGGATTTAGTAATGAAGATTTCCGAGCGCATTTATGTTCTGGATTTCGGCGAGTTGATTTCTCACGGAACCCCGGAGCAGGTACAAAATGATCACCGGGTCATAGATGCGTACTTAGGGGTGGCCGAAGATGCTTAAGATTGAAGACCTGAAAGTCAATTACGGCGGCATTGAAGCTGTAAAAGGCATAAGCCTCGAAGTACCGGAAAAAGAAATCGTTACCCTGATTGGAGCCAATGGCGCCGGTAAATCCACTATCCTGCGGACCATAGCGGGACTGATTAAACCGGCTTCAGGCCGCATCACCTTTCTTAATGAGGAAATCACCGCCCTTCCTTCCGACCGTATCGTTTCCAAAGGCATTACCCTGGTACCGGAAGGCCGCCGGGTTTTCCCCGACCTGACGGTGCTTGAGAACCTGAAAATAGGAGCATACCTCCGCAAAGATAACCTCGATAAAGACCTGCATTGGGTTTATGAATTGTTTCCGCGTCTTAAAGAACGCTCCTGGCAGGCAGCTGGCACCTTATCCGGCGGCGAGCAACAAATGCTGGCAGTGGGCCGGGCCCTGATGAGCCGCCCCAGGCTAATGATGATGGACGAGCCTTCTTTGGGACTTGCGCCGATTATCGTTAAAGGTATTTTTGAAATAATCAAAGAGATTCACAATCAGGGCGTTACGATTCTTCTTATAGAGCAGAACGCCAATATGGCCCTGCATACGGCGGATACTGCCTATGTTCTTGAAACCGGCCGCCTGACCATGAAAGGCACCGGCAAGGAACTCTTAAACAATGAGGCGGTTAAAAAAGCCTATCTTGGGTGATGGCAGGATCAGCGACAAATTGGGGTTTGTAGAAATTCCTTTTTTGTGTTATGCTTACATCATTATGGATAAAAAATACACTTGCTATTGCGGTCTATACTGCGAAAACTGTGCGGTTAAAGCAAAAATTGAACCTGCTGCAAAAATATTGTATGAAGAAATGAAGAAAGCGGGGTTTGATGAAATTGTACATTATATTCCGGGAGGAGATGGATTCTGGCCTTTTCTGAAAGACATGGCGGAAAAAGGAACTTGCATCTCATGCAGGGACGGAAGCGGGAATCCCCAATGTGCTGTCAGGGTCTGCGCCAAAGAAAAAGGCGTCGAGATGTGTGCGTTGTGCAGCAGTTATCCTTGCGAACATTTTGCCGTTTTTTTTGAAGGATACCCCATGTTAAAACAGGATAATGATCTGCTCCGCGAAAAAGGTGCGGATGCATGGGCAGCGCTTCAGGATGAACGTAAGGAAAAAGGTTTTTCCTATACTGAAGAAAAATTATAATTTTAATATACAGAACGGAGGTTTGCATTTTTTATGGATAAAAATGTGATTGAATTTTTGATTAAGGCAAAAAAAGAAACCTATGCCGGTAAAGGCGGTGAAACTGTCTCTTCAAGACCAAATTCACATGATTTGCAATATTCTGAAGGCTCTCTGAAATATATTGATACATATTTAGGCGGATCAAAATTTGCCGGAGAAGAAGCATTATGGAACGATAATATACCCTTTTGGTCAATGAATTATATTGGCAGGGTAATTGGAGATAATTTTTCCGGCGATTTTCTAAAGGAGGCCTTATTCAATGTACCGGAAGAATATCCGTTTCGCGGTCCAGTTGAATATATAAACGGAGATAATTCCTATTACTGTAAGATAAACGGTGATTTTCATTGGTTTAATGGATTTGAAGAAATTTTTTACAAAAAAAATAAAATATATGAATGTATTTTTCACGGCGGCGATATTGCATTATAAAAAACATGGTTTGGATTATGGTCTTGCATTGCCTTTCTTAGTATTGTATGCTGGAAGGGAATCAAATATTTTGAGCACCCTCGGATTATTATAGAAAGGATAAACCGGTGAAAGAGCCCACCAACAGACAAAGGGAAGTGCTGACCTTTATTGTGGAATTTATACACAATCATTCATACCCGCCTACCATACGGGAAATAGCGGATTATTTTTCTATTTCGGTCAAAGGCGCCTATGACCATGTATCAGCCCTGAAACGGAAGGGGAAGCTTAAATTCGAAGATAAGCGTTCAAGGGCTATGGAAGTAGTACGTACCGGCGAAGAATGGGAATATAACAATGTTGTAAATGTCCCGATTCTTGGAGTAGTGGCTGCAGGAAGACCCATTTTGGCGGAAGAAAACTGGGATGGCACCGTTCCGGTTCACTCATCATTATTAAAAAAGAACCGGCAGTATTTTGCGTTAAAGGTAAAGGGTGATTCCATGAAAGATGCCGGAATTTTAGAAAAAGATACGGCATTAATTCAAAAGCAAAATACCGCAAAAAACGGTGATATTGTAGTGGCTGTGGTGGACGACAAAGTAACCATAAAGCGATTTTTTAAAGAAGCAAACCGAATACGGCTTCAGCCGGAAAACCCTTCCCATAATCCTATATATAGCCAGGATGTCCGGGTGCTGGGAAAACTGGCCTACATAATCCGCGCCTGTTAGAATGGCAGGTAATTCATCAGGAAACTGTTTTCTCTTTTTGGGCCCTGAACTGGGTGAAAAATTTGATGCCTTAAAAGCGCTCCGCAAAAAGCTTTCTTCTGACACAGAGGAGATGTCCTTTTATGCGGGAGAAACTCCCCTTGACGACATAGTCTCGGTTATCAGGAACGGCAGTCTTTTTTCCGAAGACCGGCTTATTGTCATTAAGAATACAGAAACCATTAAAAAAAAGGATGAAGCAGAACTTCTTGTTTCGTGCATAAAACATCTGGAGGGCGGTACTACACTGGTTTTGATTTCGGAAGAAACCCGTCTGGATAAACGTATTGAAGATGCTGTTCCCAAAGAAAATAAAACCATTTTTTGGGAACTTTTTGAAAATAAAAAAAATGAATGGCTGTCGGCTTTTTTCCGCCGTTCGGACTGCAGTATAGACGAAAGCGGAATCAGGACAATTCTGGAAATGGTGGAAAACAATACTGATGCTTTAAACCGGGAATGTTCACGGATAATTTTATTTTTGGGAAGGGAAAAAACCATTACCGGAGAGGATGTTGAAAAGAGCCTTTCTCATACACGGGAAGAATCGGCATTTACCCTTTTTGCTGCCATTGCCCGGGGGAACCTTCCCCTGAGTCTGGAAATAATCCGTTCGCTTTCCGCTTCCAAGCAAAGCTTTCAGGCTATTACCGCAGCGCTGGTATGGTGTTTTCGCCGCTTAAGGGATTTTCTTGCCATTGACTCTGCAAGCGACTTTGAGTTAAAGAAAATCGGTATAACTACATCCAGGGCAAAAGCCGATTATTCTGAAGCAGCCAGACGCTGGCCACGGCCGGCCGGTGCATTGGCATTAATTGGTGAATACGAATATCTTCTCCGCTCTTCCGGTACTGCCTGGGAAGAGATACTTTTAGACAGGCTGGTTCTCCGTCTTGCACGGGGTATGGTTGCCGGGTAGAATAGTAATATGTTTTTTAAAAGGGTTAATTTCTTTCTTTTAGCATTAATTCTCTTTTTTGCCCTTGGTTCCTGTTCAAAGAAAACAATAGGTTACGGGGTTTTGCTGTGGTTTATTAACGATCCTGCCATCCCTTCAGGGGTTGTACTTCCCGTCCAGGTCCGTTCAAACATCGAACAGGCGTGGGTCACGGTAGTACCGGAGGAATTCCAAACTGAAGAAAATCAAGTGGCTATGGTTCCCCTGCCGCATTTGGAATTTTTTAATTCCAAGGGAGCGGCAGAACGATTTGCCGCCGGTTTTAACGAATATGCCCTCTTTTATGCGGAAACTCTCCAGGATGGATTACCGATTCGTGACAAACCGGAAAACAATGCACGCCGTACCTATCGCCTGAAAGAAGGGGAGGTTATCAAAATCCTTCATTTGGTCGAAGGTATCGAAGCTATCAGCAGTACCGGTGATCCTCTGGAAGGAAATTGGTACAAGGTTTTAACCCAGAGCGGCAGTATTGGATATTGCTTTTCCTACCGGCTGCATATTTTTGAACACACTACCGGTTTTTTGGGAGATGATCCGGTATTGGTCGACACAAGCGCAGACAGTGATCTGGAAATTGTTCTGACTCGAATCTGGTATCCGGAATCCTACGGAGCAATGATTAATTCCGGCAGGCTGAACCTGGATGCTCTTTCGGAAAATTATTCATTTAAATCAGGTATAGCAGACGGCAGAGCACGGATCCATCTGGAAAGCGGGGATGCGGAGTTTGTTTACAAAACGATTACCAAAACAGGAAACCGTTCCTGGAATTTTACAGGAACGTCTTTGAATGTAATACTTCATTCTGAATCGGTACTGGAAGTTCAATGGGAAGATGAAGCTGCGGAAAAAAGCGAAACGTTTGTTACACTGCCGTTATCTGTGGAAAATATTGTGAATCAGGAAAAAGAACGGAGGCAGAATTTATTTCATACTCTTTATGTACGCGGGCCAAGTTTTACGAGCGCCAATTATGGTACGCTGATATTCAGATCGAACGGTGATTTTGTCTGGGACGATATTGGTCTGCTTCCCGAAGGAATGGTTTCCAACTCTACTCTTGGAAGCGGTACTCTGGATATGGATTACAATCTTGCGGGTGATATGGCGGACAGGTATTCCGGCGCTTTGTCTATGCGTTTTAATGTGGTAAGCGGAAACCGAAGATCTCTGGTCTTTGCCTATACTCTGGATAATCAGGGACTGCGAATGGAATATGTACCTTCCGATTATGTGTCGGGCCGTACAGTAAGCCGCCGTGCAGCTTCGCCTTTGGTGATTTACTTCAGCGCAGAAAATTGAGCTGTGCATGCGTGTACAGTGCAGCAAAATCTCCGTAGCGTATGGTGATCGGGATATTCTTAACAATGTAAGCATTTTACTCAGCGCCGGCAGTGAAAGCGCCAGTGCAGCCGCTGGCCTTTCGGGAATTAAAGTTCCTCCATCCAAAGCGGCTCTTGCCGGAATAAACGGTTCGGGTAAAACTACCCTGATGCAGATTATTGCAGGTATTAAAAAACCCGATACCGGTGAAGTTTCCGCCGATTCTGGCTGCCGAATTTCCTATCTCCCCCAGTCAGGACTTGTTTTTGGCGGACGAAGTTTACGGGAAGAAGCGGAAACTTCCTGGAACAGTGTTGTTGCGCTGCTTGATAAAATGGACAAGCTGGGCAGACAGCTCGAGAAATCTACACAGGACGACAAGAATACCAAGGCTCTTGTGGAGGAACATCACCGGCTTGTTCAAACAGTTGAAGAGTCGGGTTACTACAGACGGGAAGAAACAATGGAGCAGGTCCTTTGCGGCCTGGGTTTTTTACGCAGCGATATGGACAGGGAATGCGGCGCTTTTTCGGGAGGCTGGCAGATGAGAATTGCCCTGGCAAAACTGCTTATGGAAAACCCCGACATTATGCTGCTGGACGAACCGACAAATTATCTGGATATAGAAGCAAGAACATGGCTGGAAGAATACCTTAAACGTTTTTCCGGCGGTTATTTTTTGGTTTCTCATGATCGTTACTTTTTGGATATTACGACAAACGAAGTATTTGAAATTTTTCAGGGCCGGCTGAAACGCTATGCGGGAAATTACAGTACTTACGAAAAAATACGGGAAGCGGAATTGGAAAGCTTAATAAAGCGTTACGGAGAACAACAGGAAGAAATTGCAAAATCTCAGGCGCTTATTCAGCGTTTTCGCTATAAGGCCAGTAAAGCTGCTATGGTTCAGGAACGGATAAAAAAACTGGAGAAGATGGATAAAATTGAAATACCCGAATCACTGAAAAAAATAAAAATTAATTTTCCGCCTCCGCCTCATTCAGGCCGTATTGTATTAACTTTGGAACAAATAGAAAAATCCTATGGCAAAAGGCAGGTTCTTTCCGGTCTGGATCTGGTTGTTGAAAAAGGTGAACGGCTTGTAACGGTGGGTAAAAACGGATCAGGCAAAACCACCTTGCTGCGTATCATTGCCGGTACAGACAAAAATTATCAAGGGAAGCTGAACTATGGAAGCGGTGTAACAGCAGGATATTTTTCCCAGGATTCGGCGGAAGAAATAAACGGAAGTGAATCGCTTCTTGTCTTTATGGAAAATTCCGCTCCTACAGCCCTCATACCCAAAATACGTGATATGCTTGGAACTTTTTTATTTCGCGGAGACGATGTATACAAATCAGTTTCAGTTCTTTCCGGCGGTGAAAAAAGCCGCCTTGCTCTGCTTCGCCTTCTTCTCCGGCCTGTGAATCTTCTTGTATTGGACGAGCCCACAAATCATCTGGATATTAATTCCAAGGATGTGCTGCTTGATGCCCTTCTTGCTTTTCAGGGAACGATCATTTTTGTATCCCATGATCGCGCTTTTATGGAAGCTCTTTCAACCAAAACACTGGAACTGCGTGCGCCTGAGGAACAGGCTGCCGAAATGCACAGGGCCGGCCCTTCGGCGGCCCGGCTCTTTTACGGAAACTACGGCTATTATTTGGAACGGATTGAACAGGAAGATGCGGTATCCGGAGGAGAATCGCCTGATCTCTTCAAGAGATCCGGATCGGAGGGGAATGCCTTGTCAATTTCACCGGAATCATCTATTCCTGTAGAACAGGATTTGGGACAAGAAAAGGCATCAGTTTTGGATCCGGTAATTCTGATAAAAGCCGGCGGAGAACGTCTGCTTGGAGCGGCGGAAATGCGTGAATTGCAAAAACAGCGCCAAACGCTTTTGCGCCGGCTGGAACGTGAAGAAAAAGAAATACTTACCGGATTGGAAAAACTGGAAAAAGAAAAAGCTGCTTTGGAAGACCAACTGGCAAGTCCGGAAAATTATTCTAACGGGGAAAAGGCAAAATCAATTAAAACAGAACTGGACAAGGTCACAAAAGAACTGGAAGTAAAGACTGCCGAGTGGACAGATAAAGCAAATGATATTCAAAAACAGCGCTTAATCCATGAATAAAAACATTATTCTGGGGCACTATGAATCAAACGCATCGGAATTAAAAAAAAACAGAAAAAACACTGCGGGAAACCAAAAAAGAAAAAGTAAACCATACAAACTTCAGCAAAAAAGTATTAGCGGCCTTTGGCAAATTATGCGGCGATACAAACCCCGATTTGTATAATGTGAATAAGGCCAATGATGATTTGTTGTTTTTTTAAAGGAATTTTAGTGTCAGTTTATAATTGTTATAAGTATTTGCCTAAAATAGTTAGAATTGTGTCTTTGTCCTGTTGCCGTTCTTCATCTGGAGGCTTGAATAATTTGGCTGGATTAAGACTTAATGCTTTGCAAATTTTTAGAAATGTCCCCAGATGGGGAATTCTTTGCCCTGATTCAATAGAATATATGTGATTTTGTGATAATCCGGCATTTAAGGCAAGATCAATTTGTGATATTTTTGCCCTCAAACGTTCTTGTTTAATCCACAATGCAATATGTTCAAGTTTTTCCATGATCTCAGGATCATTTTCAAGATTACTATTCATGAATTTTTAGAATACAAAGTAATTGAATGAAAGAAAACACACAAAATTGTTGATTATTATATGATTTTGTATTGACTTTTTTTACATACAAGGTAAAATTGCTATCATGGAGAAATTTAAACAATTACCTGGAAAACATTGTAAGAAATTACAATATGGAAGAATATTTCTCAATAATTTTTAGTTTGAGGCAGTTTATGGCTGGATGGTACCGGTTTTTTTTCTTTATAGTCATGAGTTTTTGCATAACACTGGTAGATTTTAGGATAAAAAGAATTCCGAATGTTCTGCTTTTAGTATTGGAAGGAACACTTCTTTGTACTGATTATTTGCTGGAAAAAGAAATTATTCCATATAGACTTTTGGCTGGTTTTGGAGCATATGTTCTGTTTTATTTAGTATATCGGTTTCGCGGCGGTCTTGGGTTTGGAGATGTTAAATATGCCGGGATTATTGGGTATTTTCTAGGACCTTGGTGTGTAATAAGTGGATTATTATATGCCGTTTTACTTGGATTTATTTATTGGTTTATTGGAAATCTGATATTCCATTGGGGTAAAGAACATCGTTTTGCTTTTGGACCATGGTTAAGTTGCGGCGCAATTGCAGCTGTGTTTTTTTATCAAGGGGTACTATGAAAAAAGCTGCGCTGTTAATTTCGCTGATGATAACCATAGTGACGCCATTCCTCTTTGGTCAGCGGATACGAGCTATGGATTTTAGAAATAGGCCTATTGCAGAAATTTTAATGGTATTAGCCGACAGTTCAGGTACATCAATTATTATAGACGAGACAATTACAGGTCAGGCAACTTTTCATTTTACAGACAGTGGTTTTGAAGATGCTCTTAAACGTTTTGCCGAAGCATGCCATTTACATGTACAGGAAAGGGAAGGAGCATGGTACATATCCCGAATTCTAATAACCTATAACGATCAGGGAGTTAGTGTCTCTGCTGAAGATACTGAGCTGGAATATCTTGTAAAAGCGCTTTCCAGAGTATGTGAAGTAACAATATTGTATGATCAACTGCCAAGAATGCAGTTAACTGTTTTTACCAAAGATCAAAAGCTGCAGGAAGTTTTGGAAATTCTGATACGCAGATTACCAGAATATGCCGTGTTATTCGAAAACGGAGCGTGGTATTTGCGGCGGCAGACTGAGAGTTCGTCATCATCTGCATCTGCCGGCAGGTTAAGCAGTTCTTCAATAAGGAAGGATGGCGACAGATATTCGATTAATATTGTTCGCGGCAATTTTTCTGCTATAATAGCGCTTTTGTTCAGAACCGGCGAAAAAGAATATTCGTTGTTAAACCGGACGGATTCGACTTTAGAAAACATTTATTTCAGCAATAGAAGCTTTGATGAACTGTTACACCTGATTTGCGAACAAGGTAACAGTGATTATGCAATAACAGACAACATCTATTACGTATTCGAAATACAGCGCAGGGACATATTGAAAAAATTCAAAGAAACAAGGGTAATAGAACTACGGAACCTTTCGGTAGCAGAACTAAACGGGCTTTTGCCTGGTGATTACAGCGGTTCATCTTTCATGAAAATATCAACTCAAACCAATTCGGTCTATTTAACAGGTTCGCCGGAAGAAATAGATCCTATTGAAGCGTTTATTGTATTGACTGAGAACGAAGCAGCTGAACATAAACTGAAGCGTTTTGATTTAAATTATCTTAAAGTTGAAGATTTTTTAAAGTTGCTGCCAAAAAACCTGGCAGATATGGCACCAAAGCCAGTACCTGGTGTTAATTCATTTTTATTGGCGTTAAAAGGAACATCGGATAAACAAATGCGTGATTTTATCGACATTGTAGACAAGCCCGCAATTGGATTTCCGGTAAAGTTACGGTACATTACAAGTGAAGAATTATTAGGTAATTTGCCGCCTTCAGTAAATAAAGAAGAAATTGTTGTATCAGTGGATCAAAGCTTGATCTTTTTTACAGGAAGCGAAAGCAGGCGGCGCTTGTTTCTGGAAGATTTACAATTGTTAGATCAGCCTAAACCTCAGATAAGGTACCAGATACTTGTTATTCAATATCAAAAAAGCAAAGACCTGCAATGGGGAAGTCAAATTACAGTGAACCCACAAGGAGCAGAACATATCGCAGGGAATTTTTCGAATCTTTTAAATGTTCATTTTGATGTAATTTCTGAATTAGGACATAGTTTTGCTTTGCAACTTAATGCACAACTTGGTGAAGACAGGGCAAGGATATTGGCTGATACAACGCTGAATGGTTTAAGCGGGCAGGAGATCAAGTTTGAAAACACAACAACCTTCCGGTATTTGGATGTGGCAATTGATCCGGAGACCGGAAAACCTCTTTATACAGGAACGACCAGGGAAATAAATTCCGGCTTGAATCTAAGTATTAGCGGATGGGTGTCCGGAGATGGAATGATAACCATGAAAGTACAAGCAGCAATTTCCAAACGTGATGAAGCAGGCGGAAATTCAACAAACCCGCCTCCGACCAGTGCTCGAACAGTGAATACCCAGGTAAGGACCAGGTCGGGGAGTCCTATAGTGATTGGCGGTCTTATTCAACTGGAAAAAACAACAGGAATGAAGCGGGTACCGATTTTGGGATATATACCGTTGATTGGTTTTTTATTTCAGAGCCGCATTGAATCAGAAATTACTACAGAAATGGTGATTTATATTGTTCCTTTTTTATACAGAGAGGTTTTCGAAGGGAATTATGATAGGCGTAATGAAGAGTATTACAGACGCTGGTTCGAAGGAACAAAGTTATGACAAGCTTGGCAGGTTTCGCATTTAATTCCTCTTACAGTTCCCAGTATGAACGGGCTTTTATGTTGAGCCGTGGAGCATTAAAACTTTCAGAAACAGAGAAGGAACTTTGTATAGGAGTGGTAGAAGACAGCACTCCTGAATTGCGGCATTTTCTTGAAGGTTTTCATTTGCCCAAGAAAGTACAGTTTAAAATAGTAGAAAAAGCGGAATTTGCAGCTTTTATTGGAAGTACTACAGAATATGAAGGAGAAAACGACCAGCAGAAAAATAATGGATTTGTACTGGAATCAGTAGAACAGGATGCACCGGTAATCAACCTAATTAATGGGTTTTGTATTGACGCTGTAAAAATGGGTGCATCGGATATACACTTGGAAGCCCAACGTGAGTCGGTACAGGTAAGATACCGGATCGACGGAATGCTTCGTCTTGTTAAACGGCTTGAACCAGGGATATTTCAACAATTGTCCAACCGTATCAAGGTAATGGCGGGACTTAATACTTTGGAACTGCGCCTGCCCCAGGACGGACGAATAACAGTCATTATTGAAGGAAAAAGAAAAGATATGCGGGTATCAATTGTACCTGTTACAGATGGAGAGTCAATCGTATTAAGGCTGTTTCAGGAAGCAGAAGAGGTCTTTTCTCTTGATGATCTTGGTTTTCATATTGATGATTTAAAAGCCCTGCGACAGGCAGTAAAACTTCCTTATGGGCTTGTTATGTTTTCTGGGCCAACAGGCAGTGGAAAGACGACAACATTACATGCATTGCTTTCAGAATTACCTTCAATGGAGCGAAAGATTATCACAATAGAAGATCCGGTTGAACAGTATGTACCTGGGATTAATCAAATACAAATTAATGAAGCTATAAATTTGAATTTTGACGGGATGCTGCGAAGGGTGCTTCGGCAAGATCCTGACGTAATTATGGTTGGAGAAATCCGGGATGAAGCAACAGCTGAACTGGCGCTTCGCTCTTCTCTGACAGGGCATCTTATACTATCTACATTACATACCAATGACAGTGCAGGGATTATTACAAGGCTTACTGATATGGGAATTGCACCATATTTAACAGCAGCATCGCTAAGGTATTGCTCAGCGCAACGGCTTGTAAGACGATTGTGCAAAAAATGTAATGGTAAAGGATGTAATTTTTGCGGCGGTTCAGGATTTCGCGGCAGGTCTGTTATTGGTGAAGTATTTTGTGTAGATGAAGAAATTCGGTTTTTGATAGGGAAAGAAAAAACAGCCGATGAAATCCGGAAAGTACTGATAAAGAAAGGAATGAAAACTTTATTCGAGCGTGGAATGGAAAAAGTAAAAAAGGGTATTACCACAAGAGAAGAACTGGAACGGGAGGCTTTAATCTAATGCCCTACTATCGGTGTGTTGTCTGTAATGCGACAGGTAAGAAGCAGGAAATTCTTTCACAGGCTGGCAGCATTGCAGAACTATTGGAGGGTTATGCTGGGAAAAATGATTTTTTACTTTCATATAAAGAAACCAATCCATCAACAATGCGTGAAAAGAGCTTTTTTGGCAAAAAGAAGCATTTTTCCAAAGAACTTGTCAGGGAATTTACAGGAATTATGGCAGCGCTGCTTGCTTCCGGAAACACTGTAGTTTCATCGTTGGAGTTATGCGCTGGCATGAATGGTTCTTACAGAGGAAAACTTGAAGAATTGTGTACTTTTCTGTTAGAAGGCATCCGAAAAGGTGAATGTTTTTCAGGATGTCTTTTACGTTGTGTATCAACATTTTCGCCTTTGTATGTTGCATTGGTGCGAATCGGAGAAAAAACAGGAAATACTGCAGAAGTATTTAAAAGATTAAATTTATATCTTGCTACATCAAAGAAAATAAGAACCAAAGTCGGAGGAACGCTTTTTTATCCGGTATTTGTATTGATTTCGGCGGTAGTTGGTTCAGTTATGATATTACTTTTTGTTTTGCCTCGAATGGAAGAGATTTTTTCAGTTTTCAATACAGGAGGAAACTCTGTAGATATAAGAGGAATTTATTCTTCTGTATACCTTTTAATATCTATCGTGCTGTTGATGTGTGCTAGTATTTTTTTAATGGCGATACTTCATCATTATTCACAGCGAATAGCAACTGTAATGGACGGGATGCTTTTGCGCCTTCCGTTTGTTGGCATTTTTTTTAAAGCCCTTGAAAGCCTGGATTTCTGTTTTTCTGTAGAGCTATGTTCCCGTACAGGAATGAATATTGCCGTTTCATTGGGTGAGGCACAGTTGGTACTGCGGAACCGCGCTTACGCCCAGGCGGTTAGCGAGGTAAAGGTAGCAGCAGCAGCAGGCAGTACACTTTCTCTTGCATTTTTATCAAGATCTGTTTTCCCGCCGGTAATAGGGCAGTGGATTGCAGTTGGAGAACAAACCGGAGAAGCGGAGATGATATTTACTCATTTAAGAAATTTTTTTGAAGAAACGGTGGATTCTTTTACAGAACAATTTTTAAACGGCTTTGAGCCTGTATTGATGTTATTGACAGGAATGGTAGTACTACTCCTTGTACTTCAGTTTGTTTTACCGTTGTTTTCGTTGTATGGATCGGTCTTTTAAAAAGGAGTGTTGCTATGAAAAGAAAAAACGTTATTTATAAAGATAATGAAGAAGGGTGGACTTTTATGGAAACCCTAATCGTAATAGCTATTGTGTTGATCCTCTCCAGTACAGTTGGCTATGTTGCTGTGAGGAATATACCACGATCACGCATGGCTGCAGCAAAAAGCCAGATTGATTCTTTTATGGCAGCTTTGGAATCATATTATATTGATTGTGGCACCTATCCATCTGAAGATCAGGGCTTGGATGCATTGTGGAAAAAACCAGATAACGGATCTGACAGATGGGCCGGACCTTATTTAATAAAAAAAGTACCGTTGGATCCATGGGGGAACCCGTATGTCTACCGGGTACCAGGCGAGCATGGTTTTCCCTATGGGATCATTTCTTATGGTGAAGACGGCAAAGAAGGCGGGGAAGGAAATAATGCCAATATTACAAGCTGGGATTATTAATTTAACACCGTTAACAGGGATAATTATATGATGAAAAAGAATGACGGTTTTGTTTTATTTAAATCTCTCTTAACTATTGCAATAGTTCTTGTTTGTACTGCTGCGTTTTATGCCGTTCTTGCTGCAACAGTTAGGCAGAGCAGATATCTTGGAAATCGTATCGAAGAAGATTTTTCTTTTCGCAGGGAAAAAATTATGGAACGGATCAAATGAATGATGAATCAGGTTTTACTTTAATGGAAACACTCTTAGCTATTGCATTACTCTTGATTTGTACCGGAGTGGCAGGAGGACTTGTGTACAACTCCCGGCGTATCATTGGGAATACCAGGGAGAGATCGGGTCAATATTACCGGCAATTACATTTAGAAAAGTTAATTCGGGAATCGGTAGAAGGAGTTTCAATACCATATTGGGAAGGGAATGAACATGGAATTATTGCCGCCCGTGAAGCAATTGAAAATGCATTATTTATTGCAGGATATAAAACAGGTTTTGAACTGGAACCCATAAAAGACAGTTTTGGAAGGATCCGTGGGATTAGATGTCGTTGTTTTCTTGACGGGTATGAGTATGAAGGATTCGGTCTTTTTGCTTCTGTATCTTTGGAAAGGATAGACCAATGAAGGTTTTATCTTTGGTAATACTAATTATGTTTTTTGGTGCTATTGCCGGGGGGACAATTTTGGAAAGTTCAGCACTTATGAAGAATTTTAATCGGAGTTGTTCTGATTTTGTAGAACGGGAAAAAATGAAAGAACTGCTTGATTCAATAGTTAGTAGTTTTGAAACTCTTGTGGATGTTGGTATTGATTATCAAGAGAATCCGGTGTTGGAAAGTATCTGCATTAAATATGCTGCATATAACCTTACTATCGAAGACATTTCCAGTGGTTGTAATCTTAATTTTTTACCGGATGCTGATCTTTCTGATCCTGCTATGGCGGGTTTTCTGTTTGCAGGCGGAAATGCAGAGGAATTTCTCCGGTTCAGGCGTTATCGTGGCTTTATTACGGAAATCTCAGAAATCCAAAATTTTGTTAAAGAAGAATCCTTGAACGCAGTAGTTTGTAATGGGTGGTTTTCTGCATTACATGTTGATTCTGAAACAGGCCGTATGCTGATTGCTTCTTATGGCCAATCGGGAGAGGAATTATATCCTCTTGTGAACGATTTTCCGCTTATTAATGTTAATACCGCAGATGCCAGCCTTTTTGTACCATTAATTTCCCGCCGTTCGTGGCGTATTGGTGACGCAGCTGCAAAAGCTACCGCTTTGAAAAACAGACTTCAGTCAGGACCAGTAACTGAAGGTGAACTACGAAGTTTGCTTGGATTGGCAGAAAACCATGAAATATACAAATACCTTGGAGTGCGAACTTCATTTTGGAAACTTTCTTTTAAGAATGGCTTCTACAGGATGAATGCTGTAATTGCAGCTATTCCTGAAAGAAGAAGTAAAACTATTTTGTATTATTCGCTTATCGAAGGGAGGCTGAGCCGTGAGGGCTGATTTAGAACCGCAATTGTTTGTTTCCCGTCCGGAATACTCGGTATTTCCAATAGAACTTCCCCCACTTTCCAAAAAAGATCGTGAGCAGGCTGTGGTAAACCGGCTGAGAAGCTTATATCCCGGGAACCTGGATGACAAATATATTGTAGTGCAGCCCAATGGCAAGCGCAGTTGCTATCTGGCTTTGGTTTTTTCTGATTCCTGGCAGGATGATCCACTAAGCATATCTACCCTGGCAGCGGCAAAATTATGCAAAAAAGGCAAACAATATTGTGTTATTGCCTGGGATGGGTGGGTTGAATACCTAATTCTGGATGAAGGGAAAATAATATCCAGTATGGTAACTCTTAAAGAAGAACAGCTTTCAGAGCAATTGGTTACCCAGGCAGCGGACTGGTTTGGTTTAAGTAAAAACCTTCAAATAGAAACTGTGGAACAGGAAAATAGCATCATAAAAGTTTTTTGCACTGTTACTGATCTTCCTGTTGAAAAGACTGTGATAACTGAAGATTTTACTTTTTATTACTTTGTGTTGGAAAAAGCTCTTTTAAGGATATCCCGTTCTTCATGGTCTTGTTTTCCGAAACGGTTGCCCCAGGTAAAACGCCGATGGTGGATGTTTGTACTTGCAGTATGTGTCACAGCAGTTGTTTTGGCATTTTTCCTAAGTAATTGGTACAGACAGCGCGAAAATGAAAAGGCAGCCAGGAGAGAAGCTGATAGACTTATTGCATTGGAGATGGCAGAACGGAAAGTCAAAGAAGAAAATCTTGCAGCATTAATTTTAGCTTTGGAAGAGCAATTGGAAGAACAGTATGTTGGAGTGTACACGGCAATAAAAATCCTTGCTTCTTGTTTAAGCCCTGCTATACGTCTTTCTTCAGCAACTATAAAAGAAGACGGTAGTTTCCGTTTGGATGGAGTTTCACTTAATGCTATTGCAGCCCTGGAAGATCTACAATCTCATCCGGATATTAGAAATGCTGTCATTGGAACTATTGTATGGGATGAAAGATATGAACGATTTACCGTTGATGGAACGGTAAGTCGACATCCTTCGTTTCCGGATGAAAACCTGAGTATAGATGAAAAGATCAACTGGTATGAAGCAGCACTTGCCGCTTTTGTGAGAAATGAACCAATGCCGGAAACGGCAGCAGCAGCGGCGCATCTGATACGAAACTTGCTTGAACGCAACTACTTGAATATAACACGTTTTCGTTATTTGGATACAAACGATGGATGGGTTATTGAAAGTGCTGCAAACGGCACAGGGACACAGGTAGTAAGGGTTATAAAAGAAGCCGATGAAGCGTTTTCAATGAGAGTAATGTCACTGGAAACCCATAACCGCCAGAATGGGCTTGACGCGGTTATTACCTTTTTTGTTTGGGGTCCCGGTGAAAAAAATAATAACCGGAATTTTGAGGCACATCCATCGCTTGCGAAAATCGCCGCTCTGTATGGTGTTCTACCTGACCGATTTTCTTCAGCATCAGTACAAACCCGGCAGATAACAGAGATCGGATTGCCTGTGGCGCCTTCTCCAATATCTATTTTGCCCAGTCTTCTGGAATATGTGGGGTTTATTGGAGTGTTAGACGGCCGCCGTTTTATCTATGTAAAGGATACAAGGTCTGGTGAACTATACCGGCTTGTAGAAGGAGAAGGAAGTTATAGTTACAGGATTAACAGTACTGGGATTATTACTGCAATTCTTGATGGGTCTTCAAGTCCGGTTGAAATAAGGAGAAATGATGGGTTTTAGATCCCTCCTAACTCGAATTTCTATCGTATTCTTGTTTCTTCTTATTTCCTGTTCATCTGTAAAAGGGGCAAAGCGTGTTTCAGGTGAAGCCGTAATGTACGGCATGGTATACAACAATGAAAATACTCCTGTTTCCAATGCAGAAGTAATTGTGGATGGAAAGAGTGTTGCTATTACTGATGTGCAAGGACGTTTTATTCTGTTTTCAAAACAACGAAAAGAATTTACGATTGCTCTGGTAAAGCCGGGATATGAAACTATAGAAGGAAACTTTCGTTTTGAGCCTTCTGATGTGATCCATATGGTTATGATTAATGCGGATCAACTTGTAAAATTAGCAGAATTTGCCATGGACGAAGGACGCTATAGGGAGGTTATTGCATTCTGCGATCGAGCGCTTGCATTAAACCTGGAAAGGATCGATGCATATTACATTAAAGCGTTGTGCTGGATCCGCTTGAGGGAATATGACTGTGCCAGGCATATCCTGAGGGATCTGCAAAAACAGTTTGGAGAAAGGGAGTATATACGCAGAGTCTTGGAGGAATTACCAAAATGAAAACCAATATTACAGAAGATAAGGCAGTAAAGAAAAAACAGCTAACAGAGCAAAAATTACAGGTTTTAAAATTTTGGGAACGTATTTTTAAAGGTTTCACTAATATATTAAATTCCCCATATACGCAGATAGTTTTGATTATAATCTGTTTAGCGATGACAATACTATGTCTTTTTTCAATGTGCCGTTTAAACAAAAAACTGAATGTACATATCACAGAAGAAGCGGAACGGAATGCCCTGAATCTGACATTGATGGAAAAACGCTTTATAGAGTGGGGAAATAGAGCGGAACAAAATGTTCTTGCAGCTCTTAAAGAGTCGTCTGAGGAAAGTCTAAAGGCAATCCGCTCTCTTGATGTTACTATCCAGGATTTACTGGATGCACAAAAAAGGCGGACACTGGAAAGTTTTTATAGAGAAGATGTTCTGACAGCAGGAAGAAAGGAAGCCGCCGCCGCTTTTAGTGCAGGCCGTTATGTAACAGCAAACCTTCTCTATAGGGAAATTGCCGCTGCTCATCAGAATGATCAGGAAGCCAGGTTTTTTCAGTACTATGCCCTCTTTTTAAACAATAAAATGGATCGGGACAATTATCCCATAATTAAAGATGCAATGATTCTATTGGAGAAACAAGGTTACACACGCAAGGAACTAACTGAAACGCTTAAGTTTATAGCAAATGAAGCAGAAATAAATGAAGGAGTAAGTCCGTGAATCGAGTGTTATTAATAATTATTCTAATCGTTATTGTTAGTTCTGTTTTTGCTATTGAGTTCACAATTGCCCCACTCTATTATGTTGACGAAACGAATGAGCGCGTTGCGGCGCAAAATAATTTTCACGAACGGCTGCTTCGTGAATTAGGCAATACTGCAACCGGCACTGAATTACGCTTCAGGAATGCCGGTTCTGTTCGTTTTAATCCGCCGCAGTCTGTCGGAGATGCCATAATTTTATGCAGGACTGTAAATGCCGAGTATCTTATCTATGGATTTATTACCCGGAAAGATCAGACTATCCAGGGTGAATTGCGGCTTTTGGATTATGAGAAGCGGGAAGTAATAGCACACTTTTTTGCTATGGACAGCAAGGATAGAGAAGATGAGCTTATTAGAAATTTAGCTGATAAATTGTTCCGGTATGTGAAAGAAACATACAATATTAAAGTTATCACTGATCCGCCGGCCTTTACTCATATTCAATTTCCTGTAAGCATAGGATATTGGCAGCCGATAGACACAAACTGGATTAAGGTTATGTATGGTATTGCCCGGATTAACGGCAGTATCCAGATCATACCCAGTGACAATGTCTTTAATGCAATGGGTTATGCTCATTATTTTTCGGTTGGTATGGATATTTCTTACCGGCTGGGATGGGGGCATTATTACCCAGCATGGGATCATGGCATTACCGTGAGCATTCCTATTCTGATAAACCGGCAGCTTAATGAGCAGCATGGGATATATATCGGTTTCGGGTTCATGTATTCCTTTGATATATTACAAATTAATAAGCTTTATGAAAATCCGGCAACGGAAATTTACATTGCAGCAGGGATCATGGCAAGCGGAGGCTGGATTTTCCGGCTTAAAGAGAAGTTGTTTGTTTTTGCAGAAATGCGTATGGAGCTGCGTTTTTATGATACGCCAATGTTAAGTATTGCTCCAAGTGCCGGGGTAATTTTCAGAAAATATACCCGGGAGGTGATAAAAAAATGATAACGAAAATACTTTTAATAATAAAAATGTTACTATTTACAGTGGGGCCACTTGTTTTATTCACTTGTAGTTTGGGAATGTATGATGTCTTAAGCCGTACTACTAATGACCCTTTTCCGGAAATACCGCATGTAAGGTCGTTTAATGGAGATCGTTCTATTGTTATTGGCTGGACAAGGGACGAAGCTGCTGATGAGTATTATCTTTACAGGGCCAGAGATACGCCGTATCCGGACTATGAATTAATTTATAAAGGATTTCTTGTTGAGTATAGGGATAATTTTACCGTAGCCGACGAAAATTATCGATTTCTCTATAGACTTGGTAAACGAAGGGGAAATAAAGTCTTTGCTGACGTTCCGGCTGATACTCGCGGAAGGGCAGGTTTGGGCGTAGTGTATGTTAGCCGGCGGGATGTCCATGAACCTAATGACGATATGTACCATGCAACGGTTTTGAGTACTATTAAGCTTGAAGCAAACAGTTGGCTATACGGTTCCAATTATCTTGATAACATTACTCTATATGATGAGGACTGGTATCGTGTTCAAATTCCAGCGAACTGGACTGCAGGAATCAAACTGATTGAGTTGGGCACTACAGTAGATGCAAAACATTTTAATATTGAGATTTTGGGGGGAAATCCGCAGCCATTTACTTCGAATACTGTGGTACCAATTGTAAATAATGACAATTATTCGGATTGGTTTTACTTCCGCATTTACCCGAATTTCTCAGTGTTTAGGTTAGAACCGGAATATCAGGATAATAACAGTGATCCATTGGGACCGAAGGGAGGTTTCGGTGCATTTATTGCGTATACCATTGAAGTATCATATATGATACCAAATTCCAATTAAGAAGGGAGTAAACATATGAAATGTTATATAAATTTGTTAATCATAATGTGTACCATTGCGGTTTTGGCAGCATGCATATCTCCTTATACCGAAGATGACGAGGGTGAAATTGGTCTTCCGGGCAGAGGAACTCCGATAGAGGTATCCAGTTTGTTTGAACCTCTGGAAGATGATTTTGGCAGCGGTTTCAAATTTTATACCAACAACCCCGGATATCGAACTCAATGGGGATATACACTGTGGGCGTATAATTCAGTTCCATCAGGCGTTTTTTCTGAAAGAACAGTGGTACTGAGTAAACCGACCGGTGATAACATCGCAGGATATGGGGCAATTATCTGTTCCGCTCAGCGGGAAATTGAAGGGCGGATGAAGACCGTTTTTTTAACAGTAATGATCAATAATAACGGACAGTATGCGGTAGGTAAGGTTATTGAGGGTTTATATATTTCACTTGAAAAATGGAAACCGCACGTTGCCCTTAATAAGGGTTCTGGTCTAATCAATAGAATAAAAATTGAAAAAGATAGTGTCAATGGGAACAGATACAACCTGTATTTTAATAATTTTCATAATCCTGTTGCCGATTTTTTTGTTGACAGTCTAGAACCCATTTGTGAGTCTTATGGACGGAACGGATATCTTGTCGTTATTTCACCTGATGATTTAAATGGGAGCGCTGTGGAAGTGTATTTTTATGAATAAGAGTATTTTAATAGAATTATCCTACAACATGGGTTTTTCCGGGTGGCTTTACCAGAGATGGAAAATCGGTTTTTGGAAGCCCTCGACTACCTGAAATTTGCCCTATATTTAAAAATCCAGGGCGTGTACACAGGCCTTGCATGATTTTGTTGTCTGATTTTACGTTTTATCAGATTTTTGGCTGTTTTAAGACAGATTCGGGGTTTCATCGTGTATCCTCAGCAGGCTATATGGATTAAAATAAAATTGACAAAAAGATAAAAACCTAATAAATTATTTAGGGGGGATGTTATGGAAATTCTTGCCGAGCAGGATCTTTTGAAGGCTGTAGAGGAAGAGTCATTTATAAAAGATGGTTCAAAGGATTCCTGTGAAGGCATAAAATATGACTTCATACTTAGCAACATGGCTTTGATCATAGATTACGGACGCCCTCGCGATATAAATCAATCCTCAGAAAATCCCGTTATAAAACCTGGGGAGGTTGCTTTTGTAATGACAAAAGAGTCTTTGGACCTGCCTGGTGATATTTATTGCCAATTAAGTACCAAGCGAAAATTAAGTTTGGATGGAATTGTTATTCTTGGCGGACTTATAATAGATCCTAATTACAAAGGAAAATTAATTTTCGGGCTGTATAATCTTTCTTCTCATCCTTATCCGCTAAGGCCCGGCAAGAAACTTGTTGCCGGAGTATTTTATAAAGTAGACAAAAAATCTGATAAAATACCCGAACCAATCAATAATTTTCCAGATGATCTTATTAAAATTATGGCTGATACCAAACCCAACTCCATAATCGCTGTAAGTACTGCAATTGATCAACTTAAAAGCGAAATGGAAAATATTAGAAACCAGCTTTCAGTTGATAACAACTGGAAAAATGAATTTCAAAAAGGTTTGACCGAAATACGGGAAATTGTAAAAGAAATGGGACAAAACCTGACCATAGAAATTGCTGAACGCAAAGATAATGATGATAAATTGAGAGCACAGACATCTGTTGTTAAAGGAATTGGGCTTGTATTGGGTTTCATTTTCGGCGGCGGTGTGGTTTCTTTTATTGTCATGTATCTTGCCGGAATTTTGAAATTTAAATAACGCATCGATTCACCAAAGTCCCGTTTTGCTTTTTCGTTTGCCGCATCTGAAAGCCATAAAAGTAATTCTTTGTATTCCTCTTTTGATGTCACATACCCAGACTTATCTGCTCAAAGATGCCAAACATTATCACACTTTGGTCTTTTCCTTTTCCACCATACCGCTTGGCCTGCTTTACATAAAGGACATCCACCCTGCCTCTCGTACTCATGCCATCCTTCGGGCTTAAACTCACCTTGGCAATTTTTACAGTTGCAATGCCTGCACCGCCAGATGATGAAGTTGAGATATTTCCAGCGTTACCAGATACTTCAAAGAACAATTTCCACGGAATGGGTACTGAATAATGTACTGTCCCGTTAAAAAACCGCTAATCTGTCTTACCCTGTAATAAACAAAGGGCAGAAATGTCGAGCAACAACTAATGTGGCTTACATTGACTTTGACCTTAGAGACTTAGTACGTTTTTTTGCTTTCTTGATTTTATTTTTTTCTTTCATATGAAGAAGGCATAGCTCAACCTTTAATCGAAGTTCAAATTCGGGCATAATGTCAGCAACAAATCTACTTTTTTCAATATCATTGTTTTGGTTGCATATAAAATTTCCATAAGTCGAGATAGATAATACTGACTTTATAATAGATTCTCCGTTTGCATTTTTGATACTTATATCTCTGCAATAAATTGATCCTAGATTACCATACTCTTCATCAGATGGCCCAGGAATGTATTCATTGTATTTCATCCCCTCTCGTTTATCAGGCCAAAAGATATATTGCTTTTTATTTTTAATAATATTACTAACAGTAGAATTGGATTCATTGATAAGTTTTTCAATGCCTAGACCATTATTTATGTTTATTTTATCAAGCCAAATCCACTTATTAACATCATAGTAAAGAATACTCAATGCAATATTACTATCTTCTGTGTCGGATAATTCGTTTATAACACTTCGAACACTTTCTAATAATGTATGTATTTGTTCTCTAGGAGAAACAAATTTTTCAAAGCCGTTTTCTGTATGCCAATTTCCTAATACTGCTTTAGTATAACGTTCTAATTTGGTTGAATTGGTGTTATTTAACTTGCTTAATAATTGTTTTAATATAAAATGCCCATCAGATTTTTTTTTCATGTCTTTCTTGTCTGCTAAAGTTTTTAATATTGAACAAACTACATTAATAAGGATAAAAAACCATGTCAAAATTTTCCCATTCTGATTTATTACACCTTTTTCATCAATTAAAGACCATTGTTTGCCGAAAAACTGTAGTATAATAAACCATATTGATGATATGGTAAAAAAGAATGAAGGTAACCACCAATTATTAATTGAAATATCATATAATTTTCTTTTTATTGATACATTACCCATATATTTCCTTTTCTAAAAAAATTGATGCCCAGAAAACAACAATGCTTAACGTGAACTTATATTATCAAATTAAATGGTTAACCTTTTTCAAGAAGTCGCCTTGCCTTTTTATATAATGAAGATAATAAGTTAATGGATATCACTTCATCATTATAAAATTCAGCTTTAGTCAATACATTCCTTGGAGATACACCTCTACTACCATAAATATATGCCCCACTGAGACGATTTTTAGGAGAAATACCATCCTTATTTCTTTGCAAAGCAACTTTTTCCAAACTATACTCCTTTTTCTTTTTGAATATTAAAAGCCTGCTGGATTTTACAACAAATATTCTCTATAAAGTACAAAAAACCCTCTTAAACTAATTTCTGATAAAATTTGTAATTAATATCAAAAATTTTATTAATGGGGTTTTATAGAAGAAGATAAGGTAAAATTACAGGTTTTTGAAAAATTCTGTTTTCGCCGTAGTTGTTTCATTTGTTTCTTTTGGATTCACGGTTGAGCAATCCAATACTCCCTACTTTGATATTTCTAGTCAAAATTTGACCTCTAATAGCATGTCTTATATTTATCGGGCTGTCAAGCAAAATAGCATGAATTTTTCCAAATATCAGTACTTTCAAGCTGTTTTATCACTTTTTGTAATAAGAAATTGCTTTCATTGCATTAATTTTGCTTGTAGGGATACTTATTTCAGTTCAGAACAAGGCTACTATGATGGTTATATATGAGAAAACTTTGATAATCTGTTGAAGCTTCTGGAAAGACTCAAAGGTAAGTTTCTTTTAAGTTCTTTCCGTTCCAAACACTGGGATTATACAAAAGGGAAGGGTGAAATTACACATAATTATAGTAATAAACATAATAATGTATTGACAAAAGAGGGGTTTTGTGGTTTTCTAAGTGAGTGAAGAAGGTAATCGGTGCCGTAGCCGTAGCATGTCTCTTCCTGCCGGTTCAGTGTACACGGCTGGATCGTGTAAGCAGCGCTGCCTTCCGGATTTCACCAGACAAGCTGCACGTTCGTGTGCCTGCTTCTGACCACCGTGTACCTGCCGAAGCTATGGCCGTTCCCCTGCACGACGAAGCTCAGCTTGAACCGGGTGCGGCACCCGAAAGGGCAGAACGCCTGGGCAGCGAATTAATAACCGAACCGCGATATGAACTACCTCCGGAAGCTCTGCCGACCGGGGAAACCGTGTCTGTCATGGTAAGTGCCGGGACAGGGGGAACGGTCGTTCTGGGAGAGGCGTCAATAGAAATCCCTCCAGGAGCACTGGAAGCAGATACGGAAATATCAATTACCCGACTGTTCGCAGCCGGGGAGACAGGACAGCTTGCCAATGCGACGGCAGGGGGGGGCGGGTACCGGTTTTTGCCTGCGGGTCAGCAGTTTCGGACAGAAGCAGTTATCAGGCTGCCCTATGAAGCAAGCCTGGAGGCAAAGCCTGCAGTACTGGAAGCATTAACGACGTACTACTTTGATACGGAGCAGGAACGCTGGGAAGCGCTGAGACGCCTTGGGGTGGACGAAGAAGCGCGGGTACTGATCAGTGCGACGACACACTTTACGGACATGATCAACGGGACGCTGGCGCTGCCGGAAGGGCCTGAACCGTTAAGCTTTAATATCAATTCGATAAAAGGCCTGGAAGCGGCGGATCCGTCTGCGGGGGTGCTGCAGTTGGAAGGGTTGGAAGCGAACCATATGGGGAGTGCGAATTTCCGGTTTACGCTGGCGGTACCTGCAGGGCGTGCAGGGATGACGCCGGCGGTAGCGGTGGGATATTCGAGTGACGGCGGGAACGGGATACTGGGGAAGGGGTGGAGTCTTGAAGCGGGCGGAGAGATAACATACGACACGCGGCGGGGGCTGCCTGAATATACGGCGGGGGAAGGGAATAAAGGGCCGTTCATGCTGGACGGGGTTGTGCTGGAATATGGCGGCAGGGAGAACGGCGGGTACCGGTACCGGCCGCTGAAGGAAAGTGCGTTTGAGCGGATACTGCACTATACGGAACCGGTTGATTACTGGGAAGTGACGGACAAGCGAGGGACGAAGCGGGTATACGGGAGCCGTGGGACAGACAGGGATTCCGATGCGAGCTGGGCGGGGCTTGATACCGGGAGGAAGTACCGGTGGCTGCTGGAAAGTGTGGAGGACAGTTTTGGGAACCGGATCAGATATGAGTATGCACAGGACGAAGGCGAGCTCTATCTGACGGAGATCTGGTATACGGAACACAAGGACAGCCGTGACGAAGGGCCGTACCGGGTAGTTTTTGAGTATGCCAGGAGCGAGCGTCAGGACATTGGTGTAACGGGGCGCGGGAAATACGTAGCGCAGACGAGGTGGCGGCTTGAGCGGATAGAGTTCTTGTATGGGAAGACGGAACGCATCAGGAGCTATCGTTGTGGGTATACGACCCAGCGGTACTTTGGGACGACCCAGTTAGTGAAGTTTGGCGAAGAAAGGACAAGCGGCGGAGCATACCTGTGGGCGTATGAGTTTGAGTATGAAGAGTTCGAGTATGATACACGAGGCCGGCCGGTATTGTTTGGCGATGTGGAGCGGTGGGATTTTGGCAGGCATGCGATTCAGGAGCGGCACGGGGAAAGCGGCGGCGGATCAGGAATGATATCCGGAGGAGCAGGGATAGGGCCGTCACATCGTACGGATATACGGGTTATCCGGACGCAGAATTTCGGAGGTACCAGCGGGTACATGCAGACGGAACGGACGCTTGTAGATATCAACGGGGACGGGAAGCCCGACATTGTATGGATGGAAGGCGGGGAACTGAAGGCAATATTGAACAATGGGGAAGGGTTTGATCTGGGGAATAATCCTGAAACCTGGGGATTCGAGGGGGGAGTGGGCCCTGGCAGCATCGGTTTGGAGTTTCAGAATTCGAACAGCTATGGGCATAGTACGTTCGTTGGAGCAGGGTTACCGATTGGCGGTGTGGGTCCTAATAGTGGAAGAACGACCCAGGAAAGCTGGAGCACTGAAGAGATCGGTTTTGCGGACATCAATGGGGACGGCCTGGCGGATATAGTCGTACGGGGAGAAGAGTTTTACTGGCAGAATACGGGGACATCATTTATCAAGACGGGGTACCGGAGTACCGGAGACGGAGCCGGGATACCCGGAGACATGGAACGAGTATTGGACAGCCAGGAAAAGAAAGCATATGACGAGGTTTATTATCAGCAGGTACCGTTTCGGGCATGGCGTGCGCCGGTGTCGGGGACGGTTGAACTGCAGCAGCAGGCACGACCGGCGCGGGGTGCGTTAAACGACAGCGGGGTGCGGCTGTATACGTATTGGGGACCCGGTACGGGGAAGGGAACGGATGGAGCGACGGAACTTGCGGTACAGTATACCCTGAACAAGGGGGATGGAGAAGCCGGCGGGCTGAAAACATTTTCGCCGGTCGGTCGCGGGAATGCGCTGTATTTTATCAGTGATGCGGGGAACGATATCCGGAATGACGACAAGGGCAGCAGCGACATTAGGTGGAATATAACAATACGCTATACGAACATGCGCTACTTTGAAGGACTCAACCGGGATCCGGTGTTTTTTGCACGGAAGGAAGACATGCCGGAAAAATTGGGAATGTTATATAACGAAGCGTCGGTTCAGGGAAACAACACGGCGATTTTTTTTACTGAACATGACTGGAAGGCGCGCGGCTGGCTGGACAGGGATACCTATGCATGGGCGGCCAGGCGGGGACAGATGATTCCAGGCGTACTGAGCAGAGCCGGTTTTGACCTGTTACAGGCTGCGGCAGAAGCGGCAACACTCTATATACCAAACGAATGGTCGCCTGAGCCGTACGATTACCCTTTTCTTACGGCGGAAGCGTACTATCATTTAAGTCCGCTGGAGGCGCTGTTCGCCTATTATTCTTATTATGATGCCGGTCTGGGTTTTTGCAGGGTCAACAGGGACTACGAAGCGGCGCTTGGTATGCAGGATTACCTGGACAATGAACGGCTCATCGCTTTGTACAGCGACAATGCGTTTTTTTTCGATGCAGGAACAGATTTTCAGGGCAAAGCTATTCTGGTGTTTAACCACGAGCGATTTGACGAATTTGCAGCGACTATAAGAAAAAGACAAACCTGGAACTACATAGAAGCGCAACTATTGGGATTGATAGGCATGCTGAACGAAGACCAGCGGGAGATACTGTATACAGTATTCCTTCCGGGTCGGGATGAAGCGGTGTACCCGCAGTACGACGAAGCGACCGGCCGCTGGTTCTATGGTGATGAAGCTGAAAGCCCTGTGGTGACGGCCGAGGAAGGGAGTGTGGGATGGTACCGGAATTCTGAAACGGTGTTTCTTATTGACAGCTATGACGGGGACGATCTGTTGTTTGATACCGAAACCGGAGCAGTATCGCTGGCCGGCACCGTTGTTGGGACGGGGGCGTTTATAGAAGCTAACCACGGCAGTACCGACAGGGTATGTGTCGTTACGGACACAGAAAACAAGTACCGGCAGGTATGGCATTTGAGCGGATATAAGGAAGAACTAACACGGTTAAGTCCGGAAAAAACGGCGGAGTTGGAAGCAACGATAGCGGGGTGGGACTGGCTTACCGAGGAACCGTGGATACATATTAGCAAGGGCTGGTACGACACGCTGCTGCGAACCATACCGACAGCTCGTGAAGCATTTATGCTGCAGACGGCGTACCAGGTAGTCGGGGGCCAGCCGAACGGTTTGAATACGGACGCGCTGACAAGCGAAGAACAGGAAACGGTACGGCGGCGTATCGCCGGTGTGGTATCCAGCGGCTTTTTTTCCTGCTATGCAGCGGAGGAGCCTGACGGCGGGACTGAACCGGCACCGGATGCGTACAGGGTAGTACGAACAAGCGGGCTGAGCGCTATGCAGGAAGCCATGCTCGATCTGGTACATACCGCCTTATACATCCGCGGGTGGACTACCGTACGGCGGAGTATCAGATATTTTGAAGACGGGGTGTTTCCGGTAGAAAACAACACCGTGACCTTTCTTACCGCGCTTCACAACGGCGGCTTTGAGCGGTATACGGTCACTATTGCCGCAGACTATACCTGGAACTCAGCAGACGATTTTAGTATAGAAGACGTGGTCGCTCATGCGCCGTCGTATGAGACGAACATCCCGGGATATGGTGCCGCCACAGATGCAGAAGGAAAACCGAAAGACGAACTTGTACCAACCGGCGAATTCGAAACCATAGAGTACCGGATGGAAACGGTTGAGCTTCTGCCCGGCGGGGTACGGCAGTGGTATTACGGGATATGGTTTAAAGGGCAGGAAGCGAGTGCGCTGCATAATGCGGAGCCGTTCAGTGAGGCAAAGCTGTACCGTGAGTGGATACGTGCCCGGAGTATAACACAGGAAGAACTGAGAACGGAGTCGGCCCAGCCGCCGCTGTATGCGCTGATACAGCCTGCCTATCAACTGGAAGACGGGACCTGGTCAATAGAATTCGATTATGAAACCGGACAGGCGCTGAACGGGGAACACGTGCTTGTCGGGCCGGTTAGCCTCGCCAAGGTGGGAAACATCCAAACGCTCTGGGTATTTTACGCCCCCTGGATAGCAGGCGATCTGATACACACCAACCGTATCGGCGGGAATGCCTATAACGAGATACGGGGAATGAAGCAACCAGCCGCGGCATACGGTTCGCTGGTTATGGGGTCGCTGAATAAAAGTTACAGCAGAGGGACTGACGAGGTGTTTACCCCCAGTCTTGGTATGCTGCCCATCGGGATTTCATCGGGATCCAATGATAGTTATGCGTATCAGTGGCAGAGCGTACAGGATATTAATGGCAGCGGCTATGCCGATATCGTGCAGGTTGCCGGCAAGGAACTGCTGATAACGCCCGGAGTAGGATCGGGAACCGGGACGGCCTTTGGGAAGACGTATTCCATGAAAAACGGAGGAGACGTAAGCCGGAACTACGCAACGGTTTCAACCAGTGGCCTGACGGTGAGCGCGACCGGATCCTATTATGCTATCCGCACTGCACGGGGTTTGTTAC
This sequence comes from Treponema sp., assembly GCA_009782495.1. Lineage (GTDB taxonomy): Bacteria > Spirochaetota > Spirochaetia > Treponematales > Breznakiellaceae > WRIV01. The sequence continues at coordinate 3,383 of WRIX01000017.1, read as the reverse complement.
AGGGAAATACACAAAACGGCGAGGGCGGCAGCACAGAACCCAGCAGCGATCTTGGTCCTTCGGCAGGCGGCGGGGGAAACTGGTCTAACGGGACAACTACCCAGGAGCGGGGGTTAATCGATATCAACGGGGACGGCTTGCCCGATTTTATTGACGGCGGGTCTGTACTTCTGAACATCGGAAGCGAATTCGAAGGCGGGTATGCCTGGGGGCAGAGCTATCTCGGTTCCGGGAAAACGGTCAGCAACGGGATATCCATTTCATTGGGAGCCTGGAGAAGCGCTGATCCGGGAAGCGCGCGTGAAGCCAAGGCGGGCGGTTCTGTTTCGATGTCCGGTTCGCTTACCGTTTCAGATTCCCACACCGCAGCCACGGAAACGCTGCTTGATATCAATGGTAACGGCTTGCCCGATAAAGTCAGAAAACATGCGAATGCTGATTATATTGAAGTGGCGTTTAACCTTGGTTCTACGTTTGCCGATTTTATACCGTTTCCCCTTGCCAGTTGGCAAACCGGGCTGCTGGGACTTACCGAAACGATGAGAACCGACGCCAATCCTCCGGCAGACGGTTTTTCCTCGCTGCCGTATTTTGGAACAGTTACCGTGGAAAATAAAATACAGAACCTGGAATTGGGGAAATTTGACCTGAGCGAAATGGATGCGCTTGATTATTCCCTGTCGAGTTCCTGGGGGCTGTCGGGCGGACTTGACGTGTCGATCCAAATATCAATATGGATACCCATAGTTTGTCAATACATCAATATCCCTCTCTCAGCCGGGAGTGCGATCAACTGGAGTTCGTTTACCAACCAGGTAACGGTGAGGATGATTGATATCAACGGGAACGGACTGCCGGACCGGGTACTGCGTGTTGCAGGAAGCACTGATATATATGTGCGGCTGAACAAGTCCGGGCGTGTCGGACTGCTGCGGACGATCTCCCATCCGCAGGGAGGCAGAACCGCCGTGGACTATGCCTATATGTCCGGCACCCCCCAGATGCCCCAGTCGAAATATGTCATGAGTGCCGTTACCCGGGAAGACGGCGAAGGAGATACAGACCGGCTTGCCCGCGGTGAAGCGCCGCTGGGGTATCACAGCGAACATTCCTGGACAACCGAGATAGTGTACGGCACCGGTCACTACGACCGGGTTGCAAAGGAACAGTACGGATTCGATACGGTAACGGTACGCTCCCCGGTTGACAAAACCAAACGGGTACAACGTTTTACCTGGGGTGTGTACCACCTGAAAGGGCTGCCGGTACAGGAAGTCGTCTCCGATGAAACCGGGCATGAATGGAGCAGGACGACCACCTACGCATACCGTGACGCCCCCTATGCGCTGCAGCGGCAGGTAACCACCGAGGTGTGGGAAAACGGACAGAACACCACCGCCATGACAACGGCGGTGGATTACGAGTACGACAACAGCAGGTCAGGGCCGCTGCAATACGGGAACGTCACAAAGATACGCGACACGGTATTAACCGGAACACAGAAACCGCCGGATCTGACCGCCGAGATAACGTGGTGGGAACCCGGCACGGCGTATTTCCACGCCCACCCCACCGGGATAACCGTGGAAAGCGGCACAACGCTTATCCGCAGACGTACCGGAGCGTACGACCAGCGGACCGGCGCATTAATCCTGCAGACGCAAAAAGGACAGGAAACAACGACCCAATCCGACCTTACCACGAAGCTCACCTGGGATCCCTACGGCAACCTGGAGCGGATCGAGAACGTCGGTTCCTCCTGGGGTGCGTATGAATGGGACCGTGAGCACCACCAGTACCCGGTTACCATAACACGGGGCGGGCCGGGAGTAGGCCCGTACGAGTCGCACATCGCCTGGGATCCGCTGTGGGGTGTTAAAACAAAAGAAACCGACGAAAACAACCAGACCATAACCTACACGTACGACGAGCAGGGCAGGCTTAGTGCAGTGTACAGCCCGTACGACGGCGCTATACCCGCCGTTACGTATGCCTATGCTACGCCGGAAGGGGGACGCTGGTACGCAGTAACCCGGAATAAGGTGAGCTTTGATCCCGGTGATACCGGTGGTATCAGAACGGTTATCGCCGTGGACGGCCTGGGACGGCCCCTGATTACCGCCAAGGACGGCGCCGTGTGGGACGGCAGTACAGACCTGGCAGGATGGAATATCGCCGGGCCGGTTGCGGTGGACGGCAAAGGCAGAACCGTTGCCCAGGGACAGAGCGTCTTCCTGGAGGCGCTAAGCGGCAGCCTTGAAGACGTCGTTACGTACGCCTTCCCCCGGAAAAGCGGGTACGACAGCGTGTACGCGATGCGCTACCCCACCCTCACCGAATACGACACACAGGACAGACCTACAACGGTAACCCTGCCTGACGGCGCACCCCAGCGTACCGCCTACGCCATAGCAGACGGCCACAGCGTCGTAACCGTTACCGACCCCCTGGGGAACGTCAGCGTACAAACGTCTGACGCACGGGGGAACATTACCGCCGTAACACGGAACAGCCGTACCGGTAATGAACTGACCGGCGCAACCTACCGGTATACCGCCATCGGTGAGATGCTGGCCGCCGTCGATTATCAGGGCAACGTACTCAGTATCGAGTACGACTTAATGGGCAGAAGAACCGCCCTGACAAGCCCTGATATCGGGCGGAAAGAATACGTCTACGACCGCTCCGGTAACCTGATCGAAGAAAGCGACACCGTCCTGCGCGGTAAAGGGACGGCAATCTATTACGAGTATGACGGCATGAACCGGCTGACGGCAATCACGTACCCTGCAAGCGAGAACACCGTGTACGAGTACGGGCCGCCCGGATCCCCGTACGGCAGCGCCAACCGCATTGTCCGGGTAACCGACGAGAGCGGGCATATCGAGTACCGCTACGGCGCCCTGGGCGAAACCACCGCCGAAACACGAACCATCCTGCACATGGACGAGTCCCGGAAACTGCTGTACCCTGCGGGTGTGGCGTACGAGTTTACGTACCGGAGCAACTACCTGGGGCAACTGGAGTGTATCGGGTTTCCGGACAAGGAAACCGTCCGGTACGGGTATAACCAGGGCGGACAGGTGAACGAGGTAACGGGGGAACGGAACGGGACGACCTTTACGTATGTCAAGAACATCGGGTACGACGAGTTCAGCCAGCGGGTGTTTATTGAGTACGGGAACGGGATAAGAACCACCTACCGGTACGACCCGGCGCGCAGATGGCTAAGCGGGATAACGACAACGGGCCCGCAGGGATTGGCGTACCAGGATATTGAGTATACACTGGATGCCGTGGGAAACGTGGAACGGTATACCAACAACGCATACGATTACCAGACACGTCAGGACTACGAATACGACGACCTGTACCAGCTGACC
>WRIX01000016.1 GCA_009782495.1 Treponema sp. | reverse complement strand
GGGACAAAAGAGCTGCTGGAAGCTGTTGCGGGACATTAATAATTCATTGGGGTAATTCATGGAAGACAAACGTATTGTAAAATTAAGCGTTAAGCCATTTTTAACAGCGGTTTTTATGCTGTTGTTTCTGATGGTTCTCACCTATGTGCTGACATTTTTTCTTCCGGCCGGTGAATTCCGGCGGGAGATATCGGAAACCGGCCAGGTTACCATAATAAACGGTACATACCATCATGTAGAAGGCGGTATTTCCTTTTTAAAATGGCTGTTCTCGCCGCTTCTCCTGTTTGGAACCACGGATGGAGCATCCGTTATTGTTATCTGCCTTTTTTTGCTTGTTATTGGCGGTGCGATACTCCCCCTTGATGAATGCGGATGTATGCGCTATATGCTGGATACGATTGCGCATAAATACCGGAAAAAACGATATACGTTACTTGCAGTAACCTCATTGTTTTTTATGGCGCTTGGAAGCTTTGTAGGTTCTTTTGAAGAAGCAATTCCCCTTGTCCCTGTTGTTATAGCTCTTTCTTATTCCATGGGCTGGGATGCCCTTTTGGGGCTTGGTATGAGCCTGCTGCCGCTTGGTTTTGGGTTTTCCACAGGAATATGTAATCTTTATACGGTTGGTATTGCGCAGCGCCTGGCAGGATTACCGCTTTTCTCCGGCATTGGTTTCAGAATTCTTTCTTTTGTTTTAATATATGCCTTTCTGTTGTGGCTGCTGAAAAGTTATGCGAAAAAAATTGATGCAGACCCAAAAAATGCATTCGCAGAGGGCAATGTTTCCAATAACAGCATTGTTACGGCCAATGCCGAATTTGTCGGCAATGACAAGCTGCAAAAATCAGTCAAACGATTTGCAATGATTATCGGGTTTGGTCTGGTTCTTATAATATTGTCTTCCTTTATTGAATTTTTGCAGGCTGTTATAACCGTTATTATGGTTTTGATATTCTTTATGGCCGGAACTATAGCATGTTTCACAGCCGGGATGAAGACAAAAGAATTTTTTAAACTATTGGGCAAAGGTATATTGACCATGTTACCCGGTGTCGGGGTTATCCTTATGGCAAGTTCCATAAAATACACGTTAATGGAATCAAAAACCCTGGACACTATTTTAAACTTTGCCGTGGAATTAACAAAAGGGCTTCCGTCTTATGCAGTTGTGCTGATTATCTACGCATTGGTTCTGTTCATGAATTTTTTTATCGCTTCTGCCTCGGCAAAAGCTTTTTTACTGATTCCCCTGATTGTACCGCTTGCACAGCTTAATGGTATTACAAGGCAGTTGTCTGTACTTGCATTCATTTACGGCGATGGATTCAGCAATTTGTTTTATCCCACCAATCCCGTTTTGCTGATATGTCTTAGTTTGGTCGGCGTTAATTATATAACATGGGCAAAGTGGAGTGCAAAATTCCAGATTGGGGTGCTTGTCATCACCACGGCGTTGCTGATGCTTGCCAAAGCTGCCGGTTATGGGCCGTGAGTGTATGAATTACATATTAGGTGTCATATTGGCAATTCCACTCTGCAACTAATTCTTCCGGACTGGTCTTGCTGATTTCTTCGTTAAGATCTGCTTCATGACCGGTCCGAAGATAGAAGAGCCGGCATTCTGCGGGTTTACCAAAGATGTCTTCCGCCGCCCGTTTGTAAACAGCAAGCTGTCCGATATGGCGGGTGATGTCTTCGTCTTTGTCGGTTTTAAAGTCAACTACATATACCGAAGAACCGTTATCGAAGAGCAGATCGATTTTACCCGAAACAATATACTTGTGCTGCCGGCATTGTACCGCGGTTAATACAGGATACTCTGTTTTCCGGAAACCTGCAGAAACAGCTTTTCGGCCCAGAGGGGAATTAAAAAATCCGTCTGCCAGGGCAAGCGCTGTTTCTGTTAAGGCTTTCCGGTTTGTAATTCCAAGGGATTCGGAAAAACGGGAATGAAGTTTTGGTTCTTCTTCGTTAAAAATCGCTTCAATAAAAGAGTGAACTATGGTTCCGAATTCCTGAGCCGGAATTCCGGTTTGCTGCAATAGTTCGTCGATTCTGCCAGAGAACGCAGGTGATTCGGAAAATGGTTGTGTATGCAGGCTGCTGGCATAAATTATCTGCGGAATATGGCAATACGGAGAAACAACCGGAATGGTTTCATAGTCCAATGCTGCCTTCCGTGCCGCTTCTTCAATAGAAAGTTCTGCGGCTTTTTTCGGTTGTTCAATATGTTTTTGGCAGTCTATTGCTTCGATTGTGTATAGGGGGTTGCTGCCGTTTAAAGCAGGAAGAAGCCTTAAGAAACTCATTGATTCTATATTTGGGTTTCTCCTGTACTGTTCCAGCCGTTCAATGATATATTCTTTTCCGTATCCGTCCCTGTCTTCGTAATTTAACTCTTCGCGTTCAGCCTTGTTCTGGGCCGGGATAACCGCAGTAACATAAAGTTTCTGTTCTGCCCTGGTCATGGCAACATAAAGAAGCCGCCGGAGTTCCGCTTCTGTTTTGTCACGGTGTTCACTCTTTTCCGAAAGGTAAAAATAATCGCATTCGCCAGAAGCTGAGTATGCTTCAGACAGTTCCTCCGGCCGGGGAAGTTTTAAAAAAACTCCCCATCGATCGGAATAAAGCGCCAGTCCCCGGTTCAAATTAACTTTTTCCGCATTACCGCAGTTGTATACAAACACAATGGGAAATTCCAGGCCTTTAGAACGGTGAATTGTCATGATCCTTACGCCGCTGCTTTCCTCGCCGGACAGGATCGAATCATCGGGTTTTTCTTTTTTATTTGCAAGGCTTTCGAGATAATCCAGAAAATCTACCAGTGAGCCGCCCTGTTCTTCCGTAACACGGGCTTTCTCGAAAAATAAATCGTAGAGGTCAAGATAAACCTGGGTTGATGCAGACCAAAGAACTTCGTTACGGTAACCTTCTTCGTACCAGAGCTTTGTGATCAGGGAACTGACGGAACAATCCCGTGCATCAACCTGAAGTTTCCGGTAACAGTTGCGTGCCTGTTGGTAACGAAAACGATCCGGAGGCGGCAATAATTCATCCAGCGATTCGTCAAATGGTTTTCCGCCGCTAAGCATGCAAACAGTAAATGCGTCTTCGCTCAGACGGACGAAGGGAGAACGGAGCAGGGCGCCGTAGGCAATACGATCGCCGGGATACACAAGCAGTTTTAACCAGGCCCAAAGATCGTTTACCGGCGCTTCGTTAAAAAGCGAAGCGGGCCTGTCTGCATTAAAAGGAATGCCGTATTGTTTAAATGCCCGTTCCAAAGAGTGTTGATGGGTATAGCTTCGCAGGAGTACGGCAAAATCACCGTAATCGCAGGCTCGTTCTTCCGCGCACTCTTTGTCGTAAACAATGGTTTTCTGTGTAATTAAATTGTTGATTTCTGCGGCAATATAATACGCTTCATGATCTTCCGCTTTTAAAGAATCTTCCTTGTCCCGGCGGCCTGTGTCAAAAAAGGCAAAATGCAATTGCGGCTTATTGCTGCCGCCGGTATCTCTGCTTTTAATCCAACGGTATGTTGCCTGATAGCTTTCGGTTTTTGTACCATCAGGCGGAAATACTGCCGGTTCAGGTTCATTATCATCTTTATTGCGGTAACCGCCGAAGATCAGGTTAAACGCGCTGATCAGCACAGGTTCTGACCGGTAATTCCGGTTCAACCTTAGGGCATGACCGGTGTTTTGAACAAGACTGCGGAACACCGAGACATCGGCTCCGCGGAACCGGTAAATGGATTGTTTTTCGTCTCCCACATAAAATACTTTTGCCGGCCCTGCAAGCAGATCTACCAAATCCCGCTGCAGACTATTGTTGTCCTGGAATTCGTCGATCATAATCATCCTGAATGAATTCCGGTACATTTGTCTTATGTCTTCGTGCTGTCTGAGGCCGTCTACTGCCAAATGGGCAATGTCACTAAAGGTAAGTATACCCGCTTCCCTTTTTTTTTGGTTAAGCAGCTCCTGGTATTCTTCGATTAAGGGAAACACCTGCTTTACAATGTCCCATTGAAAGGCTTGACTTGCCAGTGCATGGAGCAGTTCACAGCTCTCTCTTAATTTAAATACAGCTTCTTTTATAATAAGCGCAGTTTCGTTTTTACCGACGTTTAACTTACAGTTTTTTAATTTAAAAATAAATTGTAAAAACAAAACGATTTCATTCCGCAGAGTTTCCGGATCTTCCGTATCTGCAAACAATGGTTTTATTTCCGGCGCATTTTTTGTGTCCGGAAGTACTGCAGAAAGATATTCACGAAGTTTTAATGTTTCCGGAAGTTCTCCGTACTTTTCCTTGATCAAGGCAATTTGTTCATCGGAAGCATTGGCATAAATCCGCCACTGTTTACATATTTCTTCACGCTGGATTTTTTCAAAACGGTTAAAATCAAGCGGGGAAGAAACGGTGCTGTTGAACAGTACGGACCGGACAAAAAGTTCGTCCGCTGTTTGGCGTATATTCTTTTCCGCAATAAGTCTCTGCAGGGCAGGATCGTTCCGTTTATCCAGCACAAAGCGCAGGGCCAGAGAACAGGCTTCTTCCTTTACCCTCATATCGTTACTTTCAAAACCGGGACTTATTCCAAAACGCCTGCAAACATTACGGGCTACACCCAGACAAAATGAATCAAGGGTGGAAATCCATGCCTTGTGAAAGCTTTCTACCGCTTTCCGGGCATATTCATTCCCTGACGCATGTTCCGAAAGAAGGGAATAGATGCGGCGGTACATTTCATTCGCCGCCTTGTTGGTAAAGGTGATGGTAAGAATTTGATCTACCTCACATCGTCCCGACATAATAAGATAACCGTAACGGGCGCTGAGTACCCTGGTTTTCCCCGAACCTGCTCCGGCGCTGACGACAGTATCTTCTTCCGTAATAACGGCAGCACGCTGTTCGTCATCAAGTCCCTGAATAAAAGGAAGGTTTTCAATAGTCATCTTCTTCCTCCTCATCCGGGAATTCTCCGCTGCAGCGATCATCAGAAGGGTTAAGGGAATACTGTGAACGGCACATGGTTCTGTAAGTACATTTAGTGCATGTTTTTATGTGAGTATTTTCACGGGTAAAGTTTAATTCTGATACGGCAGTTTCAAAGTCTTCTATTGCCCCGCAGAGGGCGTCTATGGTGCTTTGATATTGTTCTCTGGAATATTCTTTTTTTCCGAATGTACCAACCACAGAAACGAATTCGTTTTTGTTGATACTGGCAAATAATGCACTGCTTACTTTTTCTCCTGCAGCCTCTTCGTACAGCTTGATATACATGGGAATCTGAAAATCCAGAAGTTCGTTTTCTTCGTTCAAACGGCAATGACTCTGTAAAGGAGTGCTGCCGGTTTTGTAGTCTATGATCATCGGCCCCAAAGAACCCTCGCAAACCCGGTCTATGTAACCATTAAGCAGAAGCTTTCCCCGGATTACTTTATAGCCCTGTTCCAGTTCTTTTACTTCATAGCCGTCAAAATACTGCGCTTCGGTTTTTAAAAGGGCGCGGAGTTTCCTGTTTATTGCCGAAGCAAGGGAAGGACGCAGCGGATAAACCAGCGGCCCGCGGAAAGTGTCGTGACTTTGCAGAACACCGGCGGTTATTTCTTCAATCCAGTTAAAGTACATGCCAAGATTTTCTTTTATAAAGCAGGAATGATTATCCTTAATACGCTCGAACAGATGTTCCAGTATTTTATGGTAAATAAGCCCCAGCGATTCGGCATCCAGCAAGGAGGCATCCAACTCGAATTTTTCCAGGCGGAAAATTCTGCCGTACAGCCACATTACCGGGCAGGTAAAAAATTCGTTTAAATCCGAGGCCGATACAGACAGTTCTGCAGTGCCACTGCTTTCTATACCGGTATTTTTACTGCGAATCTTTTCCCGAAGCTTTTGTGCAGCGTTGCCGGTGTAAAGGCCGCCGGAATTGATCGGCTGCGGTTCCAGCAGTATTGTACTCCACCGTTTAAACCCCTCTTTTTGAACCGGGTAGAATTGCGCCGGTTTTTCTGCGCTTCCTGCTCTCCATTGCTGTTCTGTGCTAAACAGATCGTGAATATCGCCGGCTGTTCCCGTAACAAGATCGGCTTTTTGTTGATTATGTGCAAAGAAACTGTGGGGTATAGCCCACCCGGTAAATGTTTTTTCCGAAGCGCTGATGCGGGTATGGCAGCTATAGTTTTTATGGGAAGCAATGGAATACAGGGACAACATTGCTGCCGAGGCGTCTGTGTCTGTTATGCCAAGTCTGGCGCGTGTGTCCGGTTGCAGAAAGGGAAGGGGTCTGTGCTGAAAAACCACTGCTGCCTGGGAAGCATTTAACAGTATATGGCAGCCGAACGGAGTGCCTGCCGCTACAGGATAATCGTAAAGATTTACCCCGCCTTCGTTGCTGTTGTAAACATAGTTTTTCTTCCTTAAATGCGATACATAAAAATTAAAAGGAACAGCAACAGCAAGCTGCCGGAATGTTTCTTCTGCCTCAATTAATATGGTAAGTTCTTCAATGCAGCGGGCCAGCACTGCATCGCTTTCGGCGCTGCGGTTCTCCGCATCAGGAGAGCCATCGGTCAAAGGTTCCCCGGTTGAATATACCAGATAAGACCGGAAAACGTAGTACTGTTCCAGTATCTTCCGGAATGATTTTGCTCCGGTCATAGCCTGTATAGTTTTTTTCAGTTGTCTGTAGCGGGCGGATAAATTATCGTTTGGGTTTTGTTTAAAGCCTTCTTCCCATGCATCTGCAATACGGGAACGATCCCTGAAAGGAGCAACACAGTGATTCTTAATGCCATATTCAATCAACGCTTTGTTTTTTTCCGGGTCTTTCCACGGTATGCTGCAGTCAAGGAGCAGACGTTTTACACTGTCAAAAGAAAAAAGAGAAGCAGAACATTCACTTATAAGGGAAAAAAGTTTTCCAATAGGATATTCTCCAAGGGTTTTACCGGAACGGCTGACAAATGGAATGTCATGCAGTGTTAGTTCCCTTTCCATATAAGGCGCAATATTTTTGTAATCGCTCAGAGTCACGGCTATTTCTTCGTAAGGCAGTCCAGCATCATTAAGACGGCGAATCTCCAGAACAGCGCTGCGGATTTCTGTCCGTGCTGAGTTGAAAAAGTTAAGTGTTGGTTTTTCTTTTGTAAAATATGCTGCTTGTTCGCAGGAATAAAGATTAACTTCCGGAATATTAAGCAGTTCTTTAAATTCTTCAAAGTCCTCGATCGCTTCGGGAAAGAAAATAATATAATTCTTACCGTTTTTCTGAAAGCTCATTTCTTCCCACGACGGTTCAAAAAGATCGTTTTCCTGCAGAAAAGCGGTGTAGCCGGTTTTAATGATGCGCAGATCCCTGTCTTCATCGTCGTCTTTAAAATGCCCGGCTGTATGCAATTCTTCCCAGCGTTTCAGGGAACTTAACAACAAAGCGATGGAATCGGCAAATACCAAACTGTTTTCTGCATACCGGACAGGGATTAGCGCCTGAAGAAACGGTTCATTTGTATTTTTTTGAGTCAGGGAATACGCAAAAAGCCGTCTGATCAAAGCCGAAACAGGCTTTCGTTTTTTTTCTCCGGAACGGATTGCTTCTTCTTTAAAACGATCCCAGGCAAGAAAATGTTCAGGAGAAAGAGAACGCAGTTCGCCATGAATACAAATCTTCCGGGCCCAAAGTGAAGCAGCAGTTTCCGAAGGAAATACAAAAAAAGTTCCTGATTTTTCTTTTATTTTTTCGACAATGGTTTCAAAAACTGACTTCATGTATTATCTATTGCCAAACAAATTCAAGCTCGTATTGTCCTTTTATTCCCGGCAGTGATTTAATTAATGCGCCAAGCTGCTGTTCAGTTGATATTTCAGCGTCTTTTACTACCGTACTGTTCATAACTTTTTTTTCCAGTTCATGCTTTCTTTCTGCAGTAACCCTGAATGCATCCGCAATTTTTATTTCGTTGAATATTGTCTGCGACTGGTCAAAAATTTCAATGGAATCATCCAGGACTTCGTGTGAAAGTATTTTTATGGGGGGAAGAAAAATACGTATTACAGGCAGATCCGGGGCTGCGGCTGATGTATTGTTTTCTTCTTCTTCCTGTACCGGCTCTTCCACACGGATCTGTCTTCCGTCAATACCCAGCTTTATTCTTCCGTCAAAGGTAAAGATATATTTTCTTGTGGTAAATGGAATGGTCCAGCCTTTGATGTCTTTGGCATTAATATCTTTAACAACCGAAGTATAGTGATAGGCAAGACTTGCGTATTCACCTATGGGAAGTACTTCCCTGACTGTAGTATGGGCAGAAACTTCTGATTTTTCGGTTATTTCGGGCAGCAGGCCGAAGCCGAATTTTTTTCCTCCCGGCAGAATACCGGTTTTCAGCAAAAGAAAAACAATAACCGCAATTAAAAAAGCCGGGAGTAAAAAACGTTTCATAACAGTTTAATATTAGGTTAGAAAACAAGCAATGATCAAGTATCAAAATAAATGGAATATTAAAAGCGGTTCCGCTACTGTCCCGCAGCGGCGGTAAGTGCCAGTCCTGCAAGTCCTTTTATTTCACGGTCGGTAAATCGTAAACCTCCCCCAAGGAAAATATCACGGTTTTTGTTTAATGTATTATAGACACCGCCCTGGATGTAAAGCCAGTTTAACGGATTGTTTTTGTCCGGATTAAAGAATGGATAGATTGTAGCGGTTCCTCTCAGGTTTGGCAAATATCCGGTACGAAAATTAAAAAGTTCACCGGAAAGCGCAACCCATGGTATTGGTTGAATATCAACCCCAAAGCCTGCAGTGCTTTCCAAAAGACCTCCGCGAAGTGTTACTATGCCAAAACGGCGCGCCAATTCCACATCCATAGAATATGTGTATTTGGTTTCGGTTACATCCTCAGTTTCAGTACCGCTGGGACCGGAAGTGGTAGTTACAGTCCTGGTACTTATCCCTTCCGGCATGCCATTTATGCCTACCCGGTACCAGCGATCTCCGGATGCCGGTTCCAGCCTGATCGAAGCGCCGGCTCTGACATATTTGCTGTTAAGGCCGTAGTTTACACGTGTATCAACCAGAAGTCCTATGCCGTTTGTCCTGTCTACAAAATCTCCGGCTCCGTCCAGTACACGCTGGAGTTTTACTATTGCTGTTTCTGTCTCTTCCACCGTACTTAACAGTGAATTATACAGACGGTCGTCGTAAATCGCCTGGCCGATATTACCCCGTCCCTGGGCGATTTCATCGGAAATCATGCGTATATTTTCAATAGCCAGCCGGATCTCCATCAGAGAAATGCCGATGTCGGCTTCGCTGAATTCCAGGATCCTGTCGGTTCTTTCCGTAATAAGGGCTGCATTTTGCAAAATTTGAGTTATTAAATCCAGTTCTTCATCTGTCCGGGATTCAATCTTGGATGCAATGGATGCAATTGATTCAAGTGACAGCGCCAAAAGAACCATTTGGTTTTGCTGAAATTCCGCAAGTATATCGGAAACCTGGTTTCCTATATCTGAAACGGAACCCATTATTGCGTTCATATCCATTGAAGTATCTGTTTGTATAGTTCCGCCGGAAGGCAGTATGGGACTTAGTTCCGTACCTGGATCAAGGCTTAATATGTAAGTTCCAAGTATGGACGAGGCTTTACGTGAAATAACGGCATTTTCATGCACTTCCACATCTTTAAGCAGGGCTATTCGTATCCGGGCATTGGTTTCTTCCAGATGTATTTCCCTGACTTTGCCTACGGTAACTCCCGCCATATAAACTTTGGAACGGGTAGAGAGGCCCGTAGCGTCCGAAAGTACGGCTACATAGCTCTTTGTATTTAAAGCTGAAAGACCGTCCATGGTCATCATCATGAACCCAATTCCGGAGCCGCCGACAATAACAAAGAAAAGGGCTATTTTCACGTAACGTGATATACTCATGATTCCAAACCGCCAAGGGATATTCTTAAAAAGTCTTTAACCATAGGGTGTTCTGATTTTCCCAATTCCCCGGGTGTTCCGTTTGCAATTATATATCCTTGATCCAGAAATGCAATCAGGTCTGCGTACTTAAAAGCAGCAGAAATATCATGGGTGATCATCACACAGGTTATTCCCAGTTCCTTATTAACCCGCAGTACCAGGTTATTTATTGTTTCCGACAGCACCGGATCAAGCCCTGTAGTCGGCTCGTCAAAGAAGAGTACTTCCGGGTGCAGGATAAGCGCCCGTGCAACACCCACCCGTTTTCGCATACCGCCGGACAGTTCATCCGGCCTTTTTGATTCTATACCGGGAAGTTCAATCCATTCAAGAAGTTCAGCCACCTGTTTTTTAATTTTCGCCTTGTTTTTAATCCCCTGAACTTCAATAAGGGGAAAACTCAGGTTTTCCTCAACATTCATGGAATCAAAAAGAGCCGCATTCTGAAAAGAATAGCCGAAGCGGTTTCGAAAAGAAATTAATTCTTTCCGGTTTAAAGAAGTAAGCTCTGTTTCTTTATACCAAATCCTGCCCTTATCGGGTTTGATCATCCCAATGATGGTTTTGATCAATACGCTTTTGCCGGTACCGCTTTGACCAATAACGGCATACAGCGATTTTTCCGGAATACCAATCGATATGTCACGGAGAACATGGTTTTCTCCAAAGGCTTTGGAAAGGTTCTTGGTGCGTATAATGGCTTCATTCATAGGTAGATTACTTCAAGCATCATGGTGCTAAGCACATAGTCTGCCAATAAAATTGACACGGAGGCCGCAACTACCGCCTTTGTTGCACTGTCCCCCACGCCCTTTGCCCCCTGAGTGGTGTTAAGGCCGTAGAAACAGCATATCGTGGCGGTTATAAACCCCATAACAACGGCTTTTATCATGCCGACAATTATGTCCCTGGGATTAAGCAGATGAAACATATAGTCCAGATAGTTTGCCGAATCAATGGAATGAAGATAAATTGAAATTACATAGGAGCCTATGGCGCCGATTACATTGGCTAACAGGGTAAGAACCGGGAAAACCACCATCGAAGCTATTACCTTGGGCAGAACCAGATACTGGACAGGATCGATAGACATTGATTCCAGGGCATCTATCTGCTCGGTAACCCGCATGGTTCCCAATTCCGCAGCCATTGCCGAGCCGTTTTTTGCAATCAGCATAAGGGTTGTTATGATAGGCGCCAGTTCCCTGGCCATTGCCAGACCCACCGCTGCTCCGATACCGACTTCTGCCTGGAACATTTGCATCATTACTATCATTTGAAGGGCAAAAATAGCCCCGATAGCGCCGCTTGAAAGCAGGATTATCAGTACAGAATCGACACCAAGGTGTTCAATTTCAGCAATATACTGTTTGGGACGAAAAGGACGCCTTATAACACTCCGTAAAAGCTCTCCAAGAAAGGAAAAGTACCTTCCCAGCCCTTCGAGTTTCCGAATAATGCCTTGAAACATTGGAACAAAGTATACATCACCAGGAAACCATTGACGAGAGGGACAAAAGTTATTTATTATAGGGTATAAATGTCTGCCGCGGTAAGAAAAAAGGCTGGCGGAGCTTGGCTCCTTTTTTGGCTGGTTTTCTTAATAGGGGTAACTTTGCTCTTTATGCTGAATATGGAGCGTATAAAAGTGACCCTTAGTGAAGCCGATGTGCTGGAAAAACTGTTCAGGAAGGGCATAGCCAGTCCGGAGGAAGACGCTGCGGGTGAACTTGAGCGCCAAATTCCGGAGCTTGCCAATGGTGCGGCAGAAAACCCCGGTTTTACGCGGGAAGGAAGTTTGGCAGAACAGATTGTCCCATCGGAGGGTTCTGTACAGCCGGGCAATTCGGCAGAGCTGGAAACTCAGCCGCCGGAAGGGAATACAGACTTGCAGTCCGAAACGGCTGTAGGGGCAGGTTTGCCGGGAAAAACGGTAACAAGGTCAGTTTATTTGATGAGGGTCGATTCTGCAGGAACAATTCTTTGGACGAATGTTAAGCGGGATCTGCCTGCCAGTGACAGCCCGTTATTAGACGTATTGGAGTCGTTAATTAAAGGGCCTTCGGCCGCGGAGGAAAAACAAGGGTTGATTTCCCTGATACCGAAGAATGTAAAGATTCAGAACGCCGCTGTCCGGGGCAATACCGCATATATCTCTTTTAGCGAGGATTTTTTATTTAATACTTATGGCATGGAAGGCTATGCAGGACAGCGTAGACAAATTATACTAACTGCTACAGAATTCAGTAATGTAAAGGATGTACAGATTCTTATTGACGGAAAACGGGTAGATTATTTGGGCGAAGGTATTTGGATAGGAAGCCCCATCAGTCGGAGTATGCTATGAATTTAGAGGGGAAATTGCAGTCGGAAGGACTTTTCTCAAATCGTATTCTCGCTCTGTTGGATGTAATAAATGCAAATGGTCTTGGTCTGTGGGAAATATCAGGCGGAATAATGACTCTGGATCAAAAGACTTCCGAAATTATTGGTCTTGAAGGAGACAACCTGGTAAAACTGGATGATATTATTGATTTGGTACACGAAGAAGACCGGCAGGAATTTAAAGGTGTTCTTGACACGATAACGGATGTTCCCAATAAAAATGCAGTTGCCGAATGCCGGATCTGCAGCAAAAAAACCAATGTTTATTCCTGGGTAAGGATCATGGGAAAGAGTTACCTTCATCAGGGAAATATGGTTATTTTGGGCACCAGTCAGCTTATCGAAGGCAGGGCGCTGGATGTGTTCAATGCCATGCTTGATAATATTACCAAAGAACTAAACAGAAAAGATGAATTGAACAAATGTATATTTGACATTACCGAAATTCTTCTTAATGCGGATGAAACAAGCTTTGATACAACATTTCAAACCTGTCTGGAAATAATTGCCCATACTGTCGGTCTTTGCAGGCTGTATATTTATAAAAATCATCTTGTTGAAGGAACCGCTTGTTGTACGGAAATTCATGAATGGGTAGACGGTGTTGAGGTAACATTGGGAGAAGATTATACCAAGGATATCCCGATTCATACCTGGCCGGGTCTTGAGGATGTATTAAGCGGAGGCCATACTTACAACAAGCTGCTCAAGGATACACCGCTGGAAATTCAGGAGATGACCCCCAAGGGAATAGGGGCTGTTCTTTTTGCACCTATCTTTCTTAGAGATTTGCTGTGGGGTTTTGTAGGTTATGAATGGGCTGAAGAAAAACTTTTCAGCGCCGATGAAGCAGCAATACTGTGTTCGGCGGGTTTGCTGCTGGCTAACTCGCTTATCCGTAACGATTTAAACAAAAACCTTTATCTGGCAGTGGATAAAATCAATACTACTACCATAAAAGCGGAAGTGCTGGAAAAATTCGCCTATACCGACACCTTAACAGGTATTTACAACCGCAGGCATTTTATGGAATTGGCCCAGAATCCGCTGGATAAAGCAAAACGTTTTGGCAAATTTTGCTATGCGATGATTATGGATTTGGATTTTTTTAAGAAGGTAAACGATACCTATGGACATCTGGCAGGGGACGAAGTGTTAAAAAACGCTGCCAATGTAATGAAGAATACACTGCGTTCCTATGATCTTCTATGCCGTTACGGAGGAGAAGAATTTGTTGTTCTTGTTGCCGAATCAACAAAAGAAGCTTCACTGAACCTGGCAGAACGTATACGCGAAGCCATTGTTGCCACGCCTTGTGTCTATAACGTTTTAAAAATTCCGGTTACGATGAGTATAGGCGTTGCGGAGAGCTTTCCTGATTGTACAATAGAAAGCCTTATTGACAGGGCAGATAAAGCGCTTTACATGGCCAAGGAACAGGGCAGAAACAGGGTTGTTTTTTATACCGGTGAAGAAAAGTAAAGATGAGCTTGTTCCAAAATCTGACATTTTGGAACAGCCTAAAATTAGCGGTTAATTCTTCTGATGTTTAAAGCTTTACCCTTTTCATCAAGTTCAGCAACAATACCCTGAATTGCGCAGTCCTGTTCTTTTGCATCTGCACATTCCATACGGCGGGCAATTTGGCTGCGTGTACGGTTGATGCATATATCCTTATCCATGCCGATTACTCCGTTTGTTGCGCCTGTCATTCCCAAATCGCTGATGTAAGCGGTGCCCTGGGGAAGCAACCGTTCGTCGGCTGTTTGAACATGGGTATGGGTTCCCGCCACAATGCCGGCGCGGCCGTCAAGGTAATAGGCAAGAGCTTCTTTTTCTTCGGCAGATTCGGCATGAAAGTCTATTATAACGGGAACATTGCTGTGTTCCGCCGCTACTGTATCAAAACATTGGAAAGGGCAGTCGATGGGAGTCATTAGTTCCCTGCCCTGAAGGTTCATCACTAAAACAGAAAGGTCGTTTTTGGACAAAAGCATCCAGCCGCGGCCGGGGACTGCATTTGGTTTTGCTGCATCAATTTCTTCTACGACAGGGTAATTGGCCGGGCGCAGAAGGGGCTTGCCGTTTGGCAGTGCAGAAGATTCAAGCACCGGCCAGATTTCCCGCTTTTCCCAAATGTGGTTCCCGCTGGTAACAACATCAGCGCCGGCTTCAAGAATGCGATCCAGTGTTTCCGGTGTAAGGCCAAAACCTGCGGCGGCGTTTTCTCCGTTCACTACGGTAAAATCCGCTTTGTATTCTTTAATAAGTTCAGGCAGACGTTTTTCCAGGATCATAAGTCCTGGCTCGCCTACCACATCACCCAGCATAATTATTATCATGATTCAATATGCGTTTCCCAGCTTAATGCTGCCCCTATGGCAGTTGTATATTCGGCATTTTCCGGGTATTCAAACTGTACGTGATATATGGAGGTAATTTCTTCCAGCACCCGCCGCCCCAAAAGGTTACTGCTGCCGTTTCCTGTAACCACCACACGATCTGTGTTTTTGTTTTTTGCGGCAAAGACCGAAAGTATGCCGATTACCTGATACACCATGTTGACCAGGGCTAAAGCTATATCTTCGTTACGGGCATTGTCCAGCATCTTTCCAAAGTTTGATGCGGTGTTTTTTTTGTTAAGAAAACTCAGGTCGGTTTCCATTATGTCTTCCAATAAAAGATCAACCTGATTGAGCTTGCCTTTTTCTGCCAGATGCATTACATCGTTGAATTCCGACACGGACAAAAGTTTTTTTGCCAAACCCAGTATGGTACCGCCTCCTACGCCGGATCCGCCCATATGGAAAATATTGTCGTTTTGGGCATAGATAATTGCCGTACCTGTTCCGATATTGGAGATGATAATTTTCTCACGGCCTGCCAGAAATATTCCTCCTATACCGATCGATTTAATTTCATCCGCCTTGCCTGTGGGAATACCAAAAAGATCATCCTTTAACTTTCCCGATCCTGCGCCGGTGATCATGATCCGTTGAATTTCGCTGATTTTAATGCCGTTTTCCACGATCATTTTGCCAAAAGCTCCGGTAGCAGATGTTACGGCGTCCAGCGCTTTGGTTTTTATTTTGTGGTTCACGCGGCCCTTCTCGATGGAAACCGCTTTAGTAGTTGTGCTGCCTATATCAATACCAACAATCATGTTATATATAATTATAGTTTAAAATGCTTTTTTTGTAAGGAGCCTTTGTGCCTGTAAAATGGATAGTACTCAGCATTGCGATTCTTATGTATGTGCTGGTTGTGATCTTTCCCGAAAAGAAATCCTGGAGCGCCCTGGGAGCTGCACTGGCAATGATCCTTGTCCGTGCAACAGGAGGAGAATCAGCCGGTTATCTTATACATGAAGCCGGAACAGAATTAATAAACTGGTATGTATTGATGATCTTCATAGGCAGCCTTGTTATTGCCGAGTTGTTTATTTATTCCCGTGCCCCGGCGGTAATTGCCGATACCATTGTCCTGAAAAGCCCCAATGTGGGTATTGCCATGGTGCTGATCCTTATTATGACAGGGCTTATCAGCGCTTTTGTTGAGAATGTTGCTACAGTTCTTGTTATGGCGCCCATTGCCCTGGCCATGTGCAGCAAACTGAATCTTAACCCCATGTACTTTATGACAGGCCTTGCCGTAATGGCGAACCTTCAGGGGACGGCCACTCTGGTAGGCGATCCTCCATCGATGATCTTTGCCGATTATTCAGGCTATGGCTTTAACGACTTTATCTTTTATCAGGGAAAGATGTCGATTTTCTTTGCCATTCAGGTTGGGATGATTGTCGGCGCTTTGTACTTTTACTGGATCTTTGCCAAAGACGGCGGAAAAAAAGTGGAAGTGGAAAAGGAAAAAAACCTTTCCATGGTTCCTTCCTGGCTTTTAATCCTGATGATTGCAGGGCTTGCCGGTGCATCTTATATATACGGCGGTCTTTCCCTGGCTTCGGGGCTTGTTGTGGTTATCCTTGCCATAGCTGGTCTTGTGTGGTACCGCTGGGTCCGAAAGGAAAGTTCTGAAAAAGTCCTGGAACTTATTAAAGGCCTAGATTGGGACACAACGTTTTTTTTAATTGGAATATTTGTAGCGGTAGGCGCCATTTCTTCCGTAGGGCTCCTCGAAGACTTTGTCGCTTTCCTTTGTCGTATTATTGGCGATAATGTACTTCTTGGCTTTGTGTTGATCGTAGTAGTTTCTGTCCTGATTTCCGGCTTTGTGGATAATGTGCCATATATCATCGTTATGCTACCTGTAGCCGCTACACTTTCAAATGATCTTTCCCTTAAACCGGAACTGTTTATGTTTGCCCTGCTTGTAGGTTCCTGCATGGGCGGGAACCTTACACCCTTCGGCGCCTCCGCCAATGTTGTTACCGTCGGGATACTCCGCAAACAGGGCGTTAAGATGAACTTTGCCCAGTGGTTAAAGATAGGCCTGCCTTTTACGGCGCTTACCACGGCATTTTCTGCCCTGTTTGTTTGGGTGGTGTGGCGGTAATCCTGAGGTGGCAGCCCAGCCGCACCGGAATTTATTTTACAATTTGCAGTTCTTTAAGAATTTCTTTTACAAGTATATTATCTATTTCACCATGCCGGGGAACAGAAACTTTTTTTCCTGTTTTACTCTGTATGTAAATATCATGGTTTGATCCGTTGCGAAAAAATATCACCTCATTTTTTGCAAGAATTTTTATAAACTCGGAACGCTTCATTAAGCGATTTTTAAAACCCCATGGCGTTTTGGCTCAAGTGTACCATCCTGTATCCAGTTGAAAATTTCCTTTAAGTGATCCTCTAAGTCCTGCAAATCTTTGCCTTGCGTAGGAAATTCGGGATAATTGTCAAAATGGCCAACGAGATATTTTTCGCCTTTTTCATACGTGTATGATAATTCCATTTTTTTAATTTAGCATTTGTTAATGAGGCTGTCAACTTTTAGAAGCGCTGCTTTATTTCTGTAAAGCCTTAGTATTGTGCAATATTTATCCGTTCTGTGCTATCCTGAATCCCCTGCTTGCAGCGGTATGTTCCGGCGGATCGGAAATGCGGAAACTGACGCGAAGCAGATTCAGGTTATTGTAGTAAGAACCGCCCCGGTAGATGCGGCGCCTTCCTGTTGCGGGTCCGGTATAATCCACTACAGGATCGACGGGGTAGTCGCCGTGCCAGTCCCAGCACCATTCCCAGACATTACCGCTCATGTCATAAAGACCTAACTGGTTGGGGAGTTTTCCCCGTACAGTGCGTGTAGCTGTTTTGGCATTTACGGAAAACCAACAGTAGTCCTGCGGATTTGCTGTGTCATCTCCCCCTGCAAAAAAGATCCGGTCTTGAGGGCCGGAAGGGCCATTAATCCCGCCTCGTGCGGCAAATTCCCATTCCGCTTCGGTTGGAAGGCGGTAACCTTTGGATGTCCGGTTCCAGGTAACATTTTCTCCGTCAATAACATAAGCAGGAGGAAGGTTATTAAGGGCGCTCAGGGCATTGCAGAACTGTACCGCATCAAACCAGCTGACAGAATCGACGGGATTATTGTCGTCTTTAAAAACAGAAGGGTTATCTCCCATTACGGCTTTGTAAAGCCATTGGGTTACCGGAGTTTCGGAGAGTAAAAAGGAACGAATCGTTACTTCATGCACACGTTCGGTAACACGGTTTTCGTTGCTTCCCATAAAAAAAGTACCGCCGCGGACGGAAATCATTGTTGGTTTTACAGGGCCTGCGGAAAAACCCGGCAAGACCAGACAGATTAAAATCAGTACACAAAGAAGTTTTGAGTATTTTAAGCCATGCAATATCATGGCATTTCCTCCCTGTGTAAAATTATTTTGGAGATAAGGCCGTATTTTACCGCTTCTTCTCCGTTCATCCAGTAGTCTCTGTCGGTGTCTTTTTCCACCTGACTTAACTCTATACCTGTTTCCCCGGCAATAAGTATGTTGATCTTTGCCCTGAGTTTTTCCAGTTCTCTGGCATGAATTTCGATGTCCGTAGCCACCCCGCGTATTCCCGAAAGCGGCTGGTGAATAAGGTAATGACTGTTGGGAAGGCCAACCCTTCTTTCTTTGGGGGCAGCCAGTTGTATTATTGCAGCGGCGCTTGCCACCAAACCCATGCCCACTGTCCAAACAGGCGCTTTTACAAAACGTATCATATCAAAGATTGCAAAGCCGGCGTCAGCGTCTCCGCCAGGCGAATCTATAAAAATCCTTACCGGTTTTTCGTTTTCTTCATCCAGCAGCAAAAGCTGGCGTATGGTACGTTCTGCAAGATCCTTATGGATCAATACCGGCTTTTTTAATGTTTTCTACGGCAGTAGAAAAACTATCCAACTGGTTTTTGGTATAGGCAATATCTCCGCTGTCCGGCGAATCGGACACTGCCAAATGCGTGGCTGTGCCTGCCATATCAAGATTTTTGCTTTTTGCAATGGTAACAGCAAGCTCTGCCGCTTCTTCGGGTTTACATCCTATGCGCCCCATACCTGTATCAACTTTAAGGTGAACAGGAACTTTTTTTCCTGCTTTGGCCGCGCTTCTTTCCAGTATTTCTATATATTCGGTGTCGCTTACCAGGGGTTCAAGATCTGCGGCGATAAGAGCATCAATTTCTTCGGGCAGGACTAAAGAAAGAAGGATAATGGGAGACAGAATCCCTCCGTCCCGTAATTCTTTTCCCTCCCCGACAGTAGCCACCGCCAGATATTCCACTCCCGAATTCAGTGCGGCTTTTGCAATGTGCAGGGCGCCGTGGCCGTATGCATCTGCTTTAACGGGCATACAGATCTTTGTTCCTGTTTTTTTTCGGACTAAAGAGATGTTGTCATGCAAATAATCAATATGTATGAGCGCTCTGCTTGCCCGCAAGGCGCCTGTATCGTTCATAAACGGAGTATATCAAGAGTATATAATCCTTACAATTACATTATCCTTATGATAATGTTCATAATAATGGCTTCTCGTTCGATTTTAACCGGCATTTTTATTCTTTTTTTTGTTTTTTCCTGCTCAAACCGGAAAGTAATCAGGGATTCTGCTGTTTCGGATGTTCAATTTGACCTCCCTCCCAGGCAGGATATGCCGGCTCTACGGATTTTAGACTACAAAAACAGAAATGAAGGGGCAAATTTAGCCGTTTGGCTTCGCAGATATCTGGACAATGGAATTACCGGAACCGAATCTTTATTACCATATCAGGAATCATATCTGTTTATTGCTTCAATACGTTCTGCAAGACTGCCTGTAATTACCCAGTGGCTGGCTAATTATTATCCCGACAGGGATTTTAACCGGCTTGCGGCTCAGCGGGTTCAGAAGAGATTTGAACAGGACTTAACCGATAAGCCTCCCGATATGGTATATGGCCCCAACTATGAAAAAGCTATCAAAGCTGCCTATGGTAATACATTTTGGGGCGCAGTAAAGATTGATGATAGTTGGGTACTGGCCATTCCCGCTGTTCAGGAAGAGTTTCCAGAACCGGAACAAAGCCGTTATTGGGGCTTTATTCTGGTCAGCATACCCCGGGAAACGCTGGAGATCCAGGTACATGAGCTACTTTCAAAAATATCCAATTCAAAAACCAAGGAGGGTCGTCCTGCCACAAAGGAACAAAATGCGGCTTTTGATCTTATAAAGGAGCATTTTTTTGAACAGTTTTGATATTTTCTCCGCATTAATACCAAGGTTCTTCCCCGGATGAGAAACTACGGAGATGACTGTGTTATAGCTGCTCAAGCTTCTCAAGGGGCTGTTGCTTTGATACGTACAAGCGGAAATGGCTGTCTGGAATTGCTGGCAAAGGTATTTTCCCGGCCCAAGACACTGCTGGAAGCCGCCGGAAATTCGGTTATTTATGGCTGGATTCTGGACCAGGAAGGTTCTCCTGTTGACGAAGTGCTGGTAAATGTATACCGGGCGCCCCGTTCCTATACCGGAGAAGACGGGGTTGATATTTCCTGTCATGGCGGGAGTACGGCGGCAAATACAATACTGGAAACGCTGCGAAAGGCGGGATTCTGCGATGCTTTACCGGGAGAATTTACTTTCCGTTCCTTTGTTAACGGTAAAATAGACCTTACCCGCAGTGAATCGGTAATGGAATTAGTTTCTGCCAAAACCAAAAATGCTTTAAAACTGGCCGTTAAACGCCTGTCCGGCGCATTGGAAAGAGAAATAAAAGCAATTCGGAATTCTCTTTTGGAAGCGGTCAGCGCCGCCGAACTTTTTTTGGATTATCCGGAGGATGAAATCGACGAAGGGCCTCCTCCTTACCGTAAAGCGGCCGAAGAAGCGCTTAAAAAACTAAAATTGCTCCTGGTTTCCTATGGCAGGGAACGGCTTTTTCAGGAAGGGGCGGCAGTTGTGATTGCCGGAAGGCCCAATGCCGGAAAATCAAGCCTTTTTAACGCCTTGTTGAATGAAGATCGTTCCATTGTAACAGAAATACCCGGTACTACCCGTGATTGGATCGAAGGTTCCGTTTCATTTAAAGGGATTCCGCTGCGTTTGATTGATACTGCCGGACTCCGTGATTTTACAGTAGATCAAAATAAAGCTGAAATTCAGGGGATTGAAAGAAGCAGAAACCTGATTGAAGAGGCTGATATCATCCTTTATACGGTGGATTCGTGTATAGGGTTTTGTGAAGAAGATAAAAAATTTCTTACTGAACATTCCGGCGAATCGCTGATACTGGTTTGGAACAAAATTGATTCAACAGAAGCATTGTCAGTTCCCCAACCGGAAAATAATAATTATTTGGCGTTATGTATTCCGGTCAGCGCTGCTACAGGAAGAGGTTTAGATGAACTTTGTACTTCAATAGCCGATCTTTTTTCGCAAAAAATATCCGTGTCAGATGAACTAAGCGCCGGTCTGGGTACCCAAAGACAGAAAGAATTGACGGAAAAAACTGTTGCATGTCTGGAAGAAGCTCTTTTATTGGATGAAAAAGACGAGAGTTTGGACCTTATTGCTCCATTACTCAGGGAAAGTCTGAATACGCTGGGTGAAATTACCGGTGAAGTATCTACTGCCGATGTTCTGGAAATAATGTTCAGCCGCTTCTGCCTTGGAAAATAAGCAGAAACGGCTGAAGCTCAAGGGCGAACAATAAAAAAATTACTGTTCAAAAGAATTATGAAAGGCTAAAAGAAGGGAAAACTGGAGCCAGAAGGTTCTGAGGGCTTGTCTGCGGGTTTTTTAACTAAAACTTTTTTTACCGCTTTTGCCGCTGCCTTCTTTACTGCAGGTTTCTTTACCGCAGGCTTTTTCGCTGCGGGTTTTTTTGCCGCAGGCTTTTTCGCCGCAGGCTTCTTTGCTGCAGGCTTCTTTGCTGCAGGTTTTTTCGCCGCGGGTTTTTTCGCCGCCGGTTTCTTTGCCGCTGCTTTCTTTACCGCGGGTTTTTTCGCTGCGGGTTTTTTCGCTGCGGGTTTTTTTACCGCCGGTTTTTTTGCTGCGGGCTTTTTCGCTGCAGGTTTTTTCGCTGCGGGTTTTTTCGCTGCGGGCTTTTTCGCTGCAGGCTTCTTTGCAGTAGGCATAAAAACTCCTTTACTAAAAAAGTTGATATTAATGTATCGTCATATTAAAAACATTGCAAGAGAAATTTTAAAAAAAATGAATTTTTTTTAATTTTTTTCTTTATTATTAATTTTTTATGCTGTTGAGCTCTTTCTGAAACTTTGATATTTTTAAATAACTTTTATTTATATGGATTACGATTGTATTGTTATTGGCGGAGGTCATGCAGGTATAGAAGCATCTCTTGCCGTATCAAGACTTGGATTAAACACACTTCTCATCACACAGAATCCCGATCGTATCGGCGCTTTATCCTGTAATCCCGCAGTTGGCGGCCTCTCCAAAGGAAATTTGGTACGTGAAGTAGATGCTTTAGGCGGAGCAATGGCTCATTTGATCGATCAAACGATGATTCAATATCGAATTTTAAACAAAGCCAGGGGTCCTGCAGTTCAAGCTCCGCGTGCTCAGGCGGATAAAAATGCATATCAGTGTGCAGCACGGAATATTATCGAGAATCAAAGATATCTTTCGGTTATGATGGACACAGTAACGGAATTAATTATTGATAAAGATAAAAATCGATCGAAAGATCATGAAATTTACACGATGTTGGGCTGTGTTACAGGCGTAATTACAGTCCGCGGACACAGAATCAGTGCAAAAACAGTGATCCTGGCAGCAGGAACCTTCATGGAAGGGAAAATTTTTATTGGAGAATACGATGCTCTTCATGGCAGACTGGGTGAAGAAGCTGCTTTGGGACTTGGAAAATTTCTGCGTAACAATGGTTTTCCGGTGGGCAGGTTAAAAACGGGGACACCTGCGCGCATAGACGGAGATTCTGTTGATTACAGCAGTATGGAAAAACAGGATGGAGAAGAATTTGCTCCGTTTTCGTTTGATTTTGAATCAATTCCGGAAAAATTCATCAATCGGAAATCTGTACCGTGCTGGATCTGCTATACAACGGCGGAAACTCACCGGATTATCAGGGATAATATTCATCGTTCACCTCTTTACGGCGGAAAAATAAAAGGAACAGGGGCGCGATATTGTCCTTCCATAGAAGACAAGGTGGTGCGTTTTCCCGACAGGAACCGTCATCATGTTTTTATTGAACCTGAAGGGCTTTATACAACAGAAAAATATCTTAATGGACTTTCCTACGAAGATGATGATGTACTGGCCTTCCATGATATTTCGCCCCAGGCTCCGGTTCATTTCCTGGTTATCCCCAAGAAACACCTGGCTAACGTAATGGAAACCAAACCGGAAGATGCAGCTCTTCTTGGAAAACTGCTCCACAAAGCCCAGGAATTACTGGCAGAGCAGGGCTGTGCCGAAAAAGGAGGCCGTTTTGTGATCAACTGCAAATCCGACGGTATGCAGACTGTGGAGCATATTCATCTTCATGTGCTTGGCGGGCGTACTCTGGGCTGGCCGCCGGGGTGATCCATATGTATACCGGTATAGATATACGAAATTAATGATAAAGGACTTGCAGAGGAGTTGAAATTCCGGATAAATAAATTGTAAAATGCAGCATCTGTTATTATACAGATGGTTTTTAAACAAAAACCTTTTATCGGGCAATAGCGCAGTTGGTTTAGCGTACAAGTCTGGGGGACTTGGGGTCCCCGGTTCAAATCCGGGTTGCCCGAAAATTGTAGAAAGCTGTTCTTAAATCAACTATTTTGGGGCAGCTTCAGACAACATCATTTTCGTTCCGCAAGAGGTGTATACCCATGCCTTTTCTGGACGCATTTGTAAGCGGGGCGTATTATTCTTCCTCCGGCAATTATTTCTTCCAAACGATGAGCGCACCACCCGGCGACACGGCTTATGGCAAAAAGTGTTGTATAGAGATCCGGCGGGATTGCCAGCATTCCATAAACAAAACCTGAATAAAAATCCACGTTAGTGCAAATCTTTTTGTCGGAACCTTTTATTTTACTGAACACTTCCGGTGTAAGGCGTTCAATAAGGCAGTACAGGTTAAATTCATCCATTAGTTTTTTTTCTTCTGCAAGGCTGGCGGCTTTGTCGCGGAGCAGCCGTGCACGGGGATCGCTTATGGTATACACAGCATGGCCCTGACCGTAGATAAGCCCGGAACCATCGTTGGCTTTTTTTAAAAGGATTTTTTCCAGGTAATCAGCCACTTCCGCTTCGCTGTCCCAATGCTCTACATTCTTTTTGATGTCGTCCATCATTTGCATTACTTTGATATTCGCACCGCCGTGCTTGTAGCCTTTCAGAGAAACAATTCCCGCAGAGATGGCGGAAAAAGTATCGGTGTCGGCGGAAGAAACAAGGTGTACGGCAAATGTAGAGTTATTGCCTCCTCCGTGTTCGGCATGGAGGATTAATGCCAGGTCCAGGATTTCCGCTTCCAGTTGGGTAAAGCGCTGGTCGGGCCGTATCAGGGAAAGAAGGCTTTCGGCAATGGAACTATCCTGTTCCGGCATGTGGATGATTAAACTTTCATGGTCGTAGTAATGCGCCGTTCAGGTTTTGGAACAGGCTTAACTACATGATTATTGCAAAAAATTTGGCTTTGCTGCCTCCCAGGGCTTTCATTCCATGGGGTTCGTTGGAATCATAGTAAATGCAATCTCCCGGCCCTAGCTCTTCCTCGTGCCCTCCAACAGACATAAGGAGCCGCCCTTCCAGGACATAATCAAATTCATGACCAGGGTGGGTATTCAGGCTCAGAGGTTTATTTTCTGTTTCCGGATTGGCTTCTACCAAAAAGGGTTCTCCCCTTTTATTGTGAAACTTAAAGGCCAGGTTCCAGTAACCGTACATGGGCCGCCGGCTTACTTCCGGAGCGTTGCCTGCCCTGGTAATGCAATAGGTTGTAAGCCTTGACGGACGGCCGTTTATCAGCTCTGTAAGATCAATTTTAAAATGGGCGGCTATTTCTACCAGAGCGCCTATTGGAAAGTCCGTTACGCCTTCTTCCCATTGTTGATATTCGGCGCAATCAAAACCCAGTTCACGGCAAAGTTCTTCCCGTGATATTTCCGCAATTTCTCTGAGTACTTTAACCCTGTCAATAATATCCTTTGTTTCATCAGTCATAGTATAACTCCTGCTATTTCTTTAATAATCCCAACAGGGCCGGTATGAGATGTTCGGGGAAATCCCGTTCAAGAATATACTCATACTGGTGTTTTGCCTGTCTGAGCAGCATATCCATGCCATTCAGTACCCGGCAGCCTGCTGTCAGTGCTCTTTTTAGAAAAGCCGTCTGCATCGGATTATAAATCAGATCCATTACGGTTTCATGGCCGTTAAAATGGTACAATTCAAAAGGATCATCTTCCGTGTTGGGGAATGTTCCAACCGGCGTAGTCTGAATAATAATATCTGAATACCGTTCCATGCTGTCAAGAGCCTGGCTGTCCAGCCCTCCCCAGGCATAACCGTAATTTAACGCCAATTCCCTGGCCCGGACAGCATTACGGTTTAGAATAAGGCATTTTCCTTTTAACCGGAAAATCTCCGATACCGCCGCCCTGGCTGCACCTCCGGCGCCAATGACGGTTATTTTTTGGCCGCGCAGATGTTTTCTTTCCAAAAAGCTTAAGAGTGATTCGGTGAATCCCAAAGTGTCGGTATTGGTGCCGCTCCAGACCTTGGAAACAGATTCGCCCGGCAATGATCTGGTAATCATCCCTAGAGCCTTAATGGTATTACATGCTCCGGCTATCTGGACAGAACCGGAGACATTGCTAAGATGATGGATAATTTCTTCTTTGTATGGGATAGTAACGGCTGCGCCTTTAATATTCAGGTCTTCCGCCAGTTCCAGAAAGTAGTCAAGGTTATGGGCCGGAAAGGGAATATAAACGGCATCTATCTTTTCACGGCTGAAAACAGTGTTATATATCCGCGGACTGTAGGTTGTACTTAAAGGAAACCCAACAACGCCGTATATATCTGTTGCCGAGCTGATATCCCTGAAACGGTACTTTTCCACCAGGTCTCTGGGGCTAATGTGTCCCAGTACGGCGGAAGCCTGATCCGATCCTTCAGTTTCGGAAGTGTAACTTAAAAAAGAACCGAGTTTTTCCGAAAGAATCCTGGTATTAAGGCCATAAGGCCCCATACCAACTATAATTTTTTCCAACCCCAGGGTTTCCCTGCTTGCATTGTAAATTGACATGACATCGTTTAAGTCCTGCGGCATTACCGCTATTTTGGCAATTTCGTCTCCTATTCTTCGTAAACTTTTGATTTTTTCGTAAATATTACCTATTCCGGTAAAATTGTGGTATGACCGTATAATTCTGGTACCAAAAGTACGTACCGCCTCTTCCAGACCCGGTACTTCCAGATCTTCTTCCAAATCCACATAGGCAAAATTATACCGTTTATCCGCTTCCGCAAAAGCAAGACCCCTGGAAAGCAGGGCGACCCTGGAACCTTCGCCGCTTGAATAAAACCCGCCGTCTTGTTTTCGCCGTATGGTCAGGATTACCGGAATTCCTGCCTGCCGGGGAAATTGCCGTATATAAAAATTTTCATCCGGATGCAGGCAGTCCACGCGCAATTCTGCCATGTCGATGTATTTATGGTACTTTTCTATTAGTTCGAGATTCCGGGAAATTGTTTTTTCGGTCAGGCAAAGGCAAATTTTGGACATACAGAATCCACTCCCGGCGGTTGCCGATTCTAAAAATCAGAACGGTAAATGTACAGACCTTCGGCTCGTCCCGATGTATCCCAGTTAATCCTCAGCATAAGAGGCCAGGCTTTTCCGGGAAGCTGATACAGCGTATATCCTTCAAAATTGCGGCCTTCTCCCATTACCCTGCCTACAGCAGTTCTGTTATCCCCGTTTTTAATGTTATAGGCAGAGCGTACTTTTACCTGCCAAACACGGTTTCCGTAAATAAAAAACTCAATGCGGTCATATACAAAGACAACGTCATCCTGCCAGACTTCAACTCCCCGTACCGCATAAACGTTTTTGGGAACACCGTAATTTTTTATAAGATCCGGCAGGGTCATTCCTATTAGCGAAGCCGGATCTGAAATATTGTCTGCCTGGGAAAAAACCAATAAGGCAGGAAGTAAAATAAAGACAACCAGGAAACAACAAAATATTTTTCTCACTCTTCTGCTGTATCCCTGATTGTTTGCCGGTAGATCTCCCTGTCTACCATTGAAAGTATTATCACAGAGCCGGAAGGCAGTTTATACGGCATGCTGAATTCACCTCCCGAATGATTGGTATTAACAAGAGTTTGCTTTGACCCATTGGGCAGCTCAGTTTCTACTGTCAGCGGAAGGGGATAAGGATTTAACGGCAAATTATAGCTGAAAAGCCCCACCGTTTCCCCGGAATTCTCCGCCTGGGGAGCAATAATCGTAACCGTTACTTTTTGGTCTGTACTGATTTCTGTTCCCCCGACCGGATTTTGAGAAATAACGGTTCCGGGTTTTTCTCCTGTATTATTAACAATAAAGTTAAAACCAATCTTTAGCTGCCCCAGTCTTGCCAGAGCATCGGTAAAGGTAAGCCCTGTTAAATCAGGAACAGTTATGCGGGTGTTTTCCCTGCCCCGGCTTACCACCAGTTCCAAAACAACCGATCCGGTTAAGTCCGCTCCCGGCGGAGGGTTTTGCTGCAGTACCGTTCCGGCGGCGGAATCATTTGAATACTGGTACATAAAAGGTTCATGAATGGTAAATTGAATTTCGGATGAATTGGCGTTAAATGCCTGAAGTTCCAAACGGACATCATTGATGTTCTTTCCCAAAAAACTCACCATTTTGTCCAGGGCCAAACCCGAACTGATAACAAGGTTAATCCGCCTTTCGGCTTTAACCAACGTTCCGGCTTCGGGATTCTGTTCAAGGATTATACCTTTTTCCTGCCCGTCTGCCGAAGAACGCAGACTTATCCGGGGGTAAAGTTCTTTTTCCTGGAGTTCTATCAGCGCCTGGGCCAATTCTTTTCCCATCACATCGGGAACCATTACTTCCTCTTTACCCCGGATTGCAATAAAGAAAACCGAAAGTGCAATCAGTCCCACAAAAACAATTAAACCTATAGTAAAGGAAATAAAAAGACGCAGGTTGCTTCCCATGTGATCTTCTATACTTTCCAGGTCAAAACCCAAGTTTTTAAACGCCATAATGTCCAGAACCCCTTGTTAAACGAGAATCGAAAAACGGGAACCGATAAAATCCCTGGCGCCGTTCAAAAACGCCTGCCAGGGAAGGATTTTCTTGTTTTGATACTGAAGCAGCGTAATTGCAAGAATCCCATCGCCCGTTTGTACCAGTATACCGGATTTTTTGTCGATACCCAAGATACTCCCGGCCGGATCAGGCGGAACATTGGGTATGGCTGCAGAATCGTTGCGGTAATGGGCAGCGCCGGAGTAAGGAGTTGCTTCCAGTATATTCAGCAGCTGCCCGTTGTGGGTTGTATGCGCAAGGGGCCAGGGATTACAGGCCCGTATGTGGGCGTCGATTTCCGGGGCGCTCCTGTTCCAATCGACAAGGCCGCTGCTTTTTTCCAGTACCGTACAATAACTGGGCTCTCCCTGCTGGGGAATTCCTTCGGGTAATTCTGCCTTTTCAAACTGCCCCAGAACATCAATGAGTAATTCCGCTCCCCTGATTGCCGCAAGATTGCCAAGCGAAGCAGTGGTTTCTCTTCCGTTAAGGGGAATTACTGCCTGTGCCAGGATATTCCCCGTATCCATTTCGGGAGCAATACGCTGGATGCTTATTCCGGCAACCTTGTCCCGGTGCAGAATTGTTTCCTGAATGGGAGAAGCTCCGCGGTATTTGGGAAGCAGGGAAGGGTGTACATTGATCCCGCCCAAAGGAAAGAGGGACATGAATTGAGGGCCGAAAATCCGGCCGTAGGCAAAAGAAATCAGCACATCGGGCTTTAGCTCCGAAACAGCTGCCCTTGCCGGCGCTTTTAAGGTTTCGAACTTGAGTATTGCCGGTGCGTTTAATCCGGCTGCCGTAAATTCCTCTGCAAGCGACTCTGCCCTGCGGCCGACTTCACTGGGTTCCGTTCCGTTTCCCCGGCCTTTCCGTTTGTCGGGATTGGTTAATACCCCTGCAAGAACCCAGCGTCCCGGTTTTGCTGCTTCCGCAATCTTTTCCAGAGAAGGCAGCGCTATAGCAGGACTGCCTGCAAAGAGGATTCGCAGCCTGCCCATGTTTTTAGCTGTCATATACCTCCCGGCAGCGGCCTATATTGATTTTTTTTGCTTCTCCGCCTTGTTCAGTTTGGCAAGGAGCTTTTCCCGTTTACCTTCGTTTATCCGGTCAATAAAAAGGATTCCTTCCAGGTGATCGTATTCATGCTGGATAATCCTGGCAAGCATTCCCGATACTTCCAGGGAAAAAGCCCGGCCTTTTTCGTTCCATGCCTGGATTTTAATTATTGCAGGGCGTTTGACAACCGCATAGAACCCCGGAATGGAAAGACAGCCTTCTTCAAGGTTGGATTGTTCCTGACTGGTCCATATAATGGAAGGATTGATAAAAACCCGCTCTTCGTCTCCTTCTGCATGAGTTACAAAAATACGCTTTAAAAGACCCACTTGCGGCCCTGCCAGACCCACTCCTTTGCCTTCATGCATAATATCCAGCATTTTCCGGGCCGTTTGCCTTATTTCATCATTGATATTCTTGATTTGCGCCGCCTTTTGGCGCAAACAACGGTCTTTTTCAGAATCAGCCTTATTTTCCAGGGTCAGTACTTCCATACCACCATAGTATAGATAAAAGGCGCCGTGATACAAGAAAGTACTGAACGGCGACAGAAAAGGTTCCCCTCTTGTATACTCAACCGAGTTCGGCCATTAAATGGCCAGAACGAAGGTTCCCCTCTTGTATACTCAACCGAGTTCGGCCATTAAATGGCCAGAACGAAGGTTCCCCTCTTGACAAAATCTTTTGAATACGACAATGTACGCAAGCGATTAATGTAAAACAGGGGAATTTTTATGGATAAGAACTTCATTGAACGGATGAAACAATCCCTTTTCGAACTCAAGTCGGAGATTATTGATAATCTTGTGGCAAGTAACGAAGATTTTAAGGAGATTGTGGAAGGGATGGAGCCCAAGGATTTGGCCGATATTGCTTCCGATGATATCGACCGTAAGATGATAGAAGCATTGGGTTCCCAGGAATTAAAACGGCTCAAACTTATTGATTCCGCTCTTACCAGAATTGAGCAGGACAAGTACGGCTTATGTATAAAATGCGGCACGGTTATACCCCAGGAACGGCTTGAAGCGATTCCCTATGCTTTAATGTGTATTGAATGTAAAACCGCCGAAGAGCGCCGGAACCGATAGACGCCAGGCTGCATTTGCTCTGCCGCGCTAAGAACTAACCCGGACTTTCTGGTAAAATTTGCCTTTTACACCTTCTTTTTTTATATTTGTAGTATGCAAGGAGGTGTACTTGAACAGAAAAACTGAAAGTAAATGGATTGTCGATTTAAAAAATTTAACCTGCTACAATCCGGAAAACCAAATGGTTGTTGGTTTTGAGAAAAAAGGGAATACGCTTGAAGGCAAAATCAAGGATATACCCTGTGAATTGTTTGAAAAATGGAAGAATGACCCGAACGGCAGAACAAATATAAAAAAGGCGGTTATTGAAGCAGACGAGGTTTTTTTCAGGGCTTATTTTAATAAAGAGATTGAAAAAAAATGTCTTGGCGAACGGCTTCCGGCGTAATGAGGTTTTCCGAGGCAAGCCTTATTTTTTCCGGTTTTCAGACTTGATTTTCCTGGGCTTTTTTTCGTCTTCATAAGATTGTTCTTTCCATATAAAGCCATCAATTATATCTTCCACGACTTTTTGTTTTTCGGCAGATAACAATTGGATTTTTGTTAGAATTGCTGCCTTTCTTGATGAAAGCGAAACATCAGGTATAGTGAATACCGGTTCTTTTCCGCCGGTAAGCCATTCGGGATTAACATTGAATTCCCGGCAAATAGCTTCGATAAACCGCGGGCCGGCGCTGGTTGTCGTGCCGTTCAGAACCATAGAAACATAGGATTGAGCAAACCGTATCCTTTTTGCAAAATCCAGTTGTTTTATACCCAAACTTGAAAGAAGGTAAGCCAAACGGTCAGCTAAAGTGTTTTTCACGTTATTATAAACTATAAATAATGCCTTTCACTGGGTCAATTCCTGTATCTCGGACAGCAAGGTAATTTTGGAAGTTTCTATGTTTTTTAGAGTTTTGTCGATATTATATTTCTTGATACTATTTACTGAGGCTATATATGTTTGCAAGCAAAAAGAAAATCGAAATGTGGGCAAGCTGCGGAGATGACTTTTTTTACGGACTGGAAGGCGAGGAAAAAGACTATTCTCTGGCCGTCGTATGTTACGAAAAAGCTGCAAAGAAAAAACACTCCTATGCCGCCTATATGGCGGGTCTTTGTTACGAACTGGGCGGCATGGGCTTGCGAAAAAACAACCAAAAAGCGGAAGAATGGTATCAAAAGGCGGCTAAACTCGGCAATGATTACGCAGAGAAAAGACTTGCTTCAGGTAATACATTTATACCCTCATCACCCCAGAATGAAAATCAGGAACCCGATGATGTAATACAACAAGGTAATGATCCAACGGAAGAGGAAAGCCAAAATCTAACCAAAAGAGAACAAGAAATATACACCCTGCTTCTTTCGGGGACAGCCTCCAAGGAAATTGCATTTCGTCTATCGATCAGCTATCCAACAGTTAATTTTCACATCAACAATATATACCGGAAGTTAGGAGTGCAGAGCAGGGCCGAACTCTTTGCAAAAGATAGAAAATGATACTTTTTTATAATTCCCAACAGATTTAATAGGTAAAAACCCTTTCAAACCTATTAACCCAATAGATTTTACAGGCAGACAGATCAAATATTTCACAGTATTAATATGCAAGAATTGGCCATTGACATAGTTCAATGAGTGATATTTAATATCAATTGTAGATAGGGGGCGGTATGGATAAAAAGGGAGGTATACAGAAGAAACAAAAATTGACCCTTGAAGAAAAAATATCCATGCTTTCCGAGACCGAGGAGGCGTATGTGCTGGGCTTTATCGAAGGGGCTTTAATGGACGAACATAGACAGGAGCAGAACAATCCGCCTAAAATTCTTTCAAGGCAAAAAAAATAAATTAATAAAAGAAAAATTCCAATAAGTGAATTTGTTCAAATAGGGTAATTGTTGTTATATTATGATTAGCGGTATTGTGCAGCCGTTGGCTATAGCGCATAATTTTTTGATTGGGAGTTTTTTATGAGTGAACAAGAAACAAACGAAACCATTACAAAAGAAGTAAGCACAGAAGAAAAACTGGCGGCAACCTATAAAAGGATACTGATTACCGTCATTTTCTGCTGTATCGGCTGGCCTATATTTTTGTATGCTTTTAATTATTCGATGAATCCGTTGGTTATGCTGCTCGGCGGAGCGGTTGTTTCCGCGCCGATACTTTGGATCATGGCAAGAGGTGGAGGGTTAAAGGATGTATTTAAAACAGATGAGTACGAAGTCGTAACGACCTACAGCGACGGCAGTAAAAAATCGGACGGAGGAACTGAATCGTTTATAATGGGTCTTATTACAAAAATTATTGGATTGGTTCTTGTTATATTAATTGGCTGCCTGATTACAATCGGCTTACTGGTTTACATGACCATAAGTTACGTCAAACTTTATTTACAGGCAAGCAATAAACCGGCTTTTGTAAAAAGTGCGTTCCCTATTCTATTGGCCGGTCTGATAGTATTTATCGGCAGTGGAATTGTTGTTGGGAATATAGCCCGCGCCAGTGCGGCAAAAGCACGGAAAGAGGCAAAGGAGATCAATATGATAATTGAAGCGCCTCAACAGCGGCTGGCCTGTTACAACGACTGGAACTTTCCAGAGGTGTAGGTAAAGTGATACCATTTCCAATAGTTTAGGAGGAGTTATACCAATTTTTGGTATAATAATTTCTAAGAATTAACTGTGCGGCCAGCCGGCCGCACTATAAAGGAGTTTTTATGAAGTTGTACAGTAAATTTTTTGCAGTAGCGGTTTTGCTCGTAATGCAAATTGTTTCGAATGCCACAACAGTCGAAGCACAGACTCAAGGCACATTCGGCAGCGGTCTAACGTGGACTCTTTCCAGCGGCACGCTAAGGATTAGCGGTAACGGGCCAATGCCGGTTTCTCTCTCTGCCGGA
>WRIX01000015.1 GCA_009782495.1 Treponema sp. | reverse complement strand
GGAAAAAATCCTCGACCTGATCAGAGCTGCAAAAAATATTTGTTTTGGTATATCAAAACTCGACCTGGTTTTTCACATGGCTTTCGATCATATTAACAAAGACGAACAACTGGAAAGCCTCCGGTGGCTTGCCGATAACGGAGTTACACGAATTCTTACTCATGGTTCGGCAAACCAGGCTGATCCTATTCAAGACAACTACAACCGCCTGAAGGAATACGTTGCCGCAGGCGGAATTGAAATACTTCCGGGCGGAGGAGTAACCGGCAGCAACTTCCGGGAAATCTGCGCTGAACTGGGAATAAAGCAGGCTCACGGAACACGTTTGTTGTAGGAGCAGATTTGGACAAAGAAACCTGGGCTGCTTTCCAAATAACCGTTAAGCGTTACCGCTCGTTTATTAATAAAACCGAAACTTCTTTACCGGGCCTTTCCAAATACATACAACACCTTGTGAATACCAGAGAAGGCCCTTCCTATACCGTAGTTACTCCGGTGGTATACAACCAGGCTCTGGATAATCTTGGAGCGGAAAGTGAAATAAAAATGATCCTGGTGGGAGACAACCCTGGCCGGCGTG
Organism: Treponema sp.; assembly: GCA_009782495.1. Taxonomy (GTDB): domain Bacteria; phylum Spirochaetota; class Spirochaetia; order Treponematales; family Breznakiellaceae; genus WRIV01. Next base: position 34,653 of record WRIX01000015.1, on the reverse strand, counting down.
AACAGGAAAGCCGCCGTTATCTCGTTGGACCATCGGGTAAGATTGCCGAAAAGTTTTTTTGTGATAATCCCGAGTTGGGAATTGACTTCAGAAAAAACGTTCTTATACTCAATAAAACCCCCATACACACGCCCCGTACCGCAGACCTGAAATCACTTTATGCAATAGGCGGTAAACAAGTGGAAGCACTGATACTTTCTACCCAGCAAGTTATGGCCAAACTGCTTTACGAATTCTGGCAAGCACTCAACGCTCACCGAAAAAACAGAGAATGCTGCGGAATCTGGATAATTGGTTATTCGGAGATGAAAAAAGGCGGGATATTTGAAGCATACACCGAAACCCTTAAAGATTTATGTAAATCAAACCCTACTTTTAAGGAAAATATCAATTTTTTCCGGCATTTTTCCATGAACCAATTCACCATTGACTTAAAAAAGCGTGCTGAAAGCGGTGAAAGTGCGGGAGAAAGCCTTGGAAGGATAGGGAAAATGTACAGGGAACGTGTATTGGATACTGGTTATTGAAGAAAATGGTAATATTTCCGATAATTAGAGTATGTCAGGGCTAATCCCAATCCTCGCAGCTGTTATTATTCTAATTCTGGTGATAATAATATTGGTTTCTCTCGCAGGCCGGTCCAAGGGCGGCGGAGGCGGTAGTAAAAAAGTCAAAGGCCGGGATGCCATTGTAAGGGATGCAAACAAAAAATTAGCCACAAACCCCCGGGATCATGAAGCGCTTCTTGCTATAGGGGATGTTTATTACCAGGAAGAACGCTGGGAAGATGTTTACAGAACGTACCAGACATTAACCGAAATGACCACTACTCATCCCACTATGGATGAGTTCACGATTAATCTGCGCTGCGGGATAGGGGCAGTTAAGCAAAATATGCCCAACGAGGCTACAAAGCCCTTGAGTACCGCATTGGCGATTAATCCCAATGATTTCGAAGCCAATTACAACCTGGGAAGTCTTGAGTTTCAAAAGAAAAACTACGAGAAGGCCATTCAGCATTATCAGAAAGCCAGAATGCGCGATCCGGAACATGCCCCTACGCTTCGCGGACTGGGCCATTCACTTTTTAAAGTAAAAAAATATAAAGATGCCCTGGCATTTATCCGCAAGGCAATTGATTTGGCCCCGGACGACAAAGAATCAATTTATACCCTGGGCGAATGTTATTACGAAGCAAACCAAACCGAACAAGCCCAGAAAATCTTTACTCACCTTCGGGCAGATCCGGTAATGGGTCCCAATGCCTGTCTTTTTTCCGGCTCCATCAACATGAATGCACGTCAATACGAAAAAGCCATTGAAGATTTTGAAATTGGATTAAAGCACGGAAACATTAAGGCGGAAGTTTATATTGAACTAATGTACCGTCTGGCCAATTCCTACCTCCGGTTGAATGAAATTGGCAAAGCAATCGGCCTGTTGCGGGAAATAAATATGACCAATCCCAACTACAAGGATGTAAATACCCTGATTAGCCGGTATCAGGAATTAAACGCAAACAAAAATCTTCAGGTATATTTGATGGCGCCACAGTCTGATTTTATTGCCCTGTGCCGGAAAATTGTTATGAATTACTATGCAAAATCAAAAATTAAAATAACCAATATATCAGTAAATAAAAATGAGTGGGCGGATATTCTTGCCGAAGTGGACAATCCCAAATGGTCCGATTTGGTGATGTTCCGTTTTAACAGGAGCCAGGGTTCTGTCGGAGAATTGGTTGTAAGAGACTTCCATTCCCACATTAAAGAAGTAAAGGCCGGTAAGGGAATTTGCATAACACCCGGCGGTTTTTCCGAAGAAGCAAAACGTTATACGGAAGCCAGGCTTATCGATCTTATCTCAAAAGAAAAACTCACTTCCATTCTGAATACTGTGGATGCCCGTGCTGCCAGGGCGGGAACAGGCTCCAAGTAACGCCCCTGCACTATATCTGTGCTGAGCGGAATATTTTAACAAATTGTTCCGGACTTATATCCCGTGCGCCTAAATCCGTTTTATAATTTAAAGGCATTCCAAAATCAAGAAAGTCAAAACCTGCCTCTTCCAGGGCTTTAACCATCAGGATCATCTGTACCGTACCGGCATTGTTTTCTTCCTTAAAACCGGAATAACTGGTATATACCCGGCCGCAGATAACGCCGAACTCTCCGGCTATTAATTGCCCGTTACGGTAAAGACTAAAAGAAACAGGCAGAGGATAAACAACCGGAGAAACAGCAGATGGCCTAGCCGGTTGTTTTCGAATGCTATAAAGACTTTCTACCAGAGAAGGAGTCAGCCAGTCTTCTCCGTGTGTTTGGAGACATTTTTTTACTACGGTTTCAAAATCCGTATCAAAGCGTAATTCATACCGGGACAGATACGGCCGAATGCTGTGCTTTATATGCAGATCCTGAAAAAACAAAACCGATCGTACCAAATGCAGTTTGGGAAGAACCAGGTCGACAGAATTAATTTCTTCTTCCGAAACCGGTTCGGAATCTTCCTCATCATTATGAAACGTTACGGACATAACAAGAAAACCCGACTTCATAAGACGGGCAATAAACAACGGATCCCAGTCAGACGCGAAACAGAATTCTTCATCGTAATGTGAGGAAAGCATGGCATCCACAACTTTATCGCAGTCATCACCGGGATCTATAAAAATCATTCCCGACTGCGTATAGCGAAGGGGATACGCTTCATTCATTGGTATACTTTGCCGTTACTTTACCTTAAAGTGATTTACTTCCTGCTCCAGAGCTTCAACCCCGTCTCTGGTATTTTCTGCCGCAAAAAGAACTGATTTTGATTCTTCGGTAAGCACAGAAACACCATGCGCACACTTCTCTACAATATCAGCAACATTGCGGCTTATCTCCGTTAAGCTGCGGCAGGCTGACACGGCTTCTCCTGCGCTGGACTGCATGGCGGAAGCGCCTGTTTCAACATCGCTGGTAATAGTATTGATAACGGCAATTGACTCAAGAAGCTGGCGGGATCCAACGCTTTGTTCCTCAGACGCAGTTTTTAATGTTGCTGAAAGCTGTTCAATTCCCTTAATGATTCCAATCATCCCGTCAAAGGACTGTTCCACATGGGCTGAGGAATCTGCAATTTCCCGTATTTGCTTTTGAATGGAAAGCAATGCTTCGCCGGAACCCTTTGTCTGCTGGGCGGTATTTTCCGCCAGCTTCCGGATTTCCTGCGCAACTACGGCAAAACCTTTGCCTGCTTCTCCTGCATGGGCAGCTTCGATAGCCGCATTCATGGAAAGCAAATTTGTCCGGGTGGCGATATTGGAAATAACTTCGTTCATTTCTGCCAAAGCCTCGGATTCACGTTCTACCATTTTGGCAGCTTCCGTTGCGGCGGAGATACGTTTCTTTTCTTCCAGAGAAGATGCCACAAGTTCAATCATATGTGAATTCACTGTCATAATGCTGCTTTCTATTGAATGAATACTGGCAACCATTTCTTCTATAGCGGAAGAAGAACCGCTTATCTCCGTGCTTTGTTTACGGATTTTTTCGTTTAGATTATTAATTTCTTCCATAACCAGGTTTATGGCCGATTCACTTTTGACTATAGATTCATTTTCTCTGCTTACATCGTTTTTAATGGAAGCAACCCCTTCTTTAACCATAGTAATAGTCTTGTCGGTATTGGCAATGGACAAAGTAAGATCTTCCGCTACCTTTTTAATATACCCGGCTGAGTCTTTGATCATTTTGATCATGGAACTGATTGATTCGGTAAACTGATTAAATCCGTTGGACAGAGACGACGCTTCTTTGGAAGCATAATCCGGTGTGGTAACGGTAAGATCCCCTTTGGAAATAACGTCAAAACTGGAAGCAAGTTTTTCGAATGGCCTGGTAAGCCTGTACGTTAAAACAAGAGCAATAAGCGCCGTTAGCACTGTTATTCCAAGCACTACAAAAATTACAAACAGTATCAGACGATTAACAACAGCTTCCATAGACGCTAACGATCCGGTAGAGACAAGAAACCATTCGGTGCCCTGTACCGGGGCAGAACTGAAGTAATTGTTGTCCTGGAAAACCACGTCTATCTCGTTACCCAGTACTGCTGCTTTGTCAATTGAAGGCATTTCTTCAAAGAGATTTTTTTCCAGTACATAGGTTTCATCCGGATGAACCACAAAAAGCCCGTCTTTGTCTATTAAATATGTTGTGCCGTCGGGGGTTATTTTTTCTCCAACAACAATATCGGAAAGCCTGTCCACCATTACATCAACAGCGATAACTCCGGTAATTATGCCGTCATTGTTCCTTACCGTTTGACAAAATGTAACAACCAATTTCTTTGTTTGCGCATCCACATAAGGATCTATCAGCATTAGTTTGTCCGGGTTCGCCATTGCTGCCATGTGCCAGGGACGTTCCGGCGGATCCCATTGAAAATCCCAGTCCGGATCGGTTTCCGGATACCACTCGTCGGCAGAGATCCATGCGCCTCCGGGAAGATACATGGAAGTAACACTGCCATAGTACAGATCAAGAACATCAGGATACACTTCCATAATCCTGGTAAAAACAGCTTCAGCCGCCTGTTGAGACGGGAGTTCATTAAAAAACGCCGAACCGCTTTGGATCATATTAATGAAAGGTGTCAGCGTCTGATACAGATCAGCATCCAGATACTGCATGGTAGCCTTTGCCTGGGTACGGAGATTGTCTTCGGTAAGGCGGTTAATGTTGATTGTAAAGATAACCGAAACTGCGGCAGCAATTGCAATTACCAGAAAAATACACAGGCCTAATATCTGAATAGAAAGAGATCTATGACGCTTGCTCATGTTCTTGGCTCCTGAAATGTACTTGGCCGGAAGTTCATTGACTAAAATAGTATACTTGAATAATCATGTATTGTCTATATATAATTAATAATGTTACAAAGCAATAAGACATCAAAACTTTTATTATATGTCCTCTTTGGTACCATGTTTCTTTTTGGTTTCCTGGAAAATATTAAAGGTGTTTCTTATCCCCTTATAAAAAATGAATTCGGCGTATCGTATGAAACTCAGGCGATGATGGTTTCGGCGCTGGCAATCAGTTATACCCTTTTTGTGGTAGCATCCGGTTTTATGCTGAGTTATTATAAAGTAAAAATAATTTACTTATTAGGCATTTTTTTATGTCTCTTTTCCATATCGTCGATTTACTTTATGCCCGGTTTTTGGATGGTTGCTTTGTCGTTGTTTTTGCTCTCCGCAGGCTTTGGCGTTGTGGAAATTTCTGTAAATGCTGTAGCAACACAAATCTTTTTAAAAAAACCTGCCTTAATGATGAACTTACTGCATTTTATGTACGGAGCCGGAGCGATAGCCGGCCCGAAAGCGGCAGGCATTCTGGCCGATCCCGCAGGAATAGGCATGCCCTGGCGGCAAATATACATCCTTGCAACTCCTCTGATAATGATCATTTTTATTTCGTTTATGTTTTCAAAAGTGCCTGTTTCAGAAACCAGCGAAACGGTAAACCATAAAACTCAAGAGACCGCAGAGCAGCAGAAAAAACACGGCTTTATCTCTGCACTAAAAACCCCCGCTGTCTGGGCTTTTGGCATTGTCCTTGGTGTTGGAGTTGGCCTGGAGTTGGCGCCCTCTAACTGGGGCGGTCTTTATTTTCAGGATTTGTTCGGTATGGATCCTACAACAAGCGGCGCCAATTATGTTTCGGCATATTATATATTATTCACGCTATCCCGGCTGGTCAGCGGTTTTCTTATAGAAAAGATTGGCTACATAAGCAGTCTTCTTTGGGCAATAATTATAAGTACCGTAATTTTTGCCGTTGGTTTTGTTCTTGGCCCGGCGGGAATTTATGTGCTGCCCTTCCTGGGCTTTTTCCTTGCCATAATCTGGCCTACCGTAATGGCCATAGCCATTGGCCGTTTCGGCAGTAACGCTCCAATAATGACAAGCGCAATTATTGCCATTGCAGGACTTCTTAACGCCGGAATACAGTTTGTAATCGGTTATATAGATCACTGGGCCGGCGCAGGCTGGGGTTACCGCAGTTGTCTTGTTTTCGCTGCAATACTTATTTGCTTGCTTATGGTGTTTAGAAACAGTATGAGTAAAAAGGCATAAATGTACGTGTATTGCACTTTTTACCCAGAAATGATAGGATTCTGTCAATGATCCAAAAATCGCTGTTTTTAAATAATTCTCCAGCACAAAAAATGCCAAAGGCATTTTTTATGCCTCCTCGTGACAACAGACAACAGACAATTATACACATCTTTTAAATAATCGTGTCAAGCCTCTTCGAGGCTTGGAGCCTATTGGAATAGATTTTATTCATCGCCATTCGGCGATAATGGGCTTCAACAATCCAATAACTTATATTTTTTATTATTCTCGGCTACCAGGCGAAAACGGTTTTTGTATTGCAAGACCAGGTCGCTTTTTTTGCAACCCTGTCAGGGTAACTAACCGCATATACAGCGGGTAACTCTTCGTGTTGCCTGCGCTAAAAGAGCCGGGGAGCACAAAAGGAGTGTTTTCTATGAAAAACACAATCAAATTGATTATTGCATTGGTTGCAATAATCGGGTTCACAATGACGGCGTGCGACAATGGTTCTACAAGCAGTGGTGGAAGCAGTGTTTTGGACGGATTATCTGCCGGAACTCCTTCCAATGACTATTTAGTGGCCGTTAGTCTTTCTGGTAAAGACCTTAGTTCAATAATAGGAGTCGCAGGTTATCAGGGTTATGAGGGCAACATTAGTGAGAAGTGGTTGGATTTACTCTATAGCGGCAAAGATTCGGCAGATGTTGGTACCATGCAAGATGCAGTATATGCAATAACTGGCGGAACTAAAACTGCAATAGTGACAGACGGTCCTTTGCGGGGATGCGAAATATCAGACTATTCGCCCGGCTATGACTGCTCTATTGCGGTTGCGCTAAGTAGTTTTACTTATGATGGTGAATTCATTCCTGCAGGTACTATGATAGTTCACTTTGAATATAACTAGTGTCGGACATCGGGTTTCCGCCCAAAATTGGGTTATTTTAGCCCATTTTAGGGCGGAAAATGCTAAAAAGTCCTTTTTTGGAATAACGAGGTTATGTGATAGTTAAAAGAGAAGTATAGAACATTATGCTTCACGGCACATGGGGATTTTTACGGCCAATTACATCCCACTGAGTTATAAACATTGCCAAAAGCATAAAGCCAAAACCAAGCAAGGTAAAAGAGCCGGGCTTTTCATTCCGCATCAGTATGCCCCCCGCCGCAGCAAAACATCCCTCCAGGCACAGTATGATTGTAGCATGAGCAGGCGGCGCATCTTTTTGCGCCACAACCTGCAAGGTATAGGCAATGCCCACCGAAGCAATGCCGCCGTAGAGTATCGGTATCACGGCGCCGCTTACAGGGTGCGATAAAAAGCCACCGTTTCCAACAAGAGCGAGCAGTGTTGGGAAGGGCGTCCATTGCTGTGCAGTAAAATCCTCTGCAATGTTCACCGCCAATGAAAGCGCCCAGTCTCCCACAAAAGGTTCCAGAACAAATGCAGTAAGAATCGAAAAAGCGCCACACCATGCAAACTGTCCGGCAGAAAGAACCAACGGATCGATCTTCTGCACCAGATGATCAATCACCAGAATATGAACAGCCCAAAATGAAGCGCTTATCAAAATAATCAAATCACCCGGATTAATTGACGATAAATTACCTGCCGCAAAAATAAAATAAAGCCCGATAAACGCAAAGACCATACCAATCCAGGTTGGCAGCCCTGTCTTTTTCCCGATAAAAATTCCAAACACCGGCGTAAGCACCACATAAAAACCGGTTATAAACCCGGCGTTTCCAACCGTTGTAAAGATCATCCCAATTTGCTGAAACATCACCGCAACAAAGAGTATCGTTCCTGCAATTAACGTCATCCTGATCTGTGCAGGCCGACTGGTATTGTGCGGAGTTGACAGCATACCCCGTACTTTAAAAAACAAAATAAGCGGAACAAGAGAAAGCGTTCCCAAAGGAAAGCGCACGGCATTAAACGTAAACGGCCCTACATAATCCATACCGGCAGACTGAGCCACAAAACCAAAACCCCAGAGTCCCGCAGTAATCAAAAGAAGTATATCCGCCCTAAGGGCTCGTTTATTCATGGTTTGCTGTCTCCTGATTTTGATTTTTATAATACTGAGGCATTACCTAATTATTTCTAATGATCCATAAATTTCCAATAAGCCATAATCATTTTTTTCTAAATCATCTATAGCTGCCTTTGATTGTATTAATAGTGTTCCTGCTTCTTTTTTACTCATATTTCCAATACGCAACAAAACTATTTTTGGCGGATAGCCTCTTGTTTCAAAAAGATTCAAAAAATCTGAATCCTGGGTAATTATAGTATATCCATTCTCTGCGGCATAGTTCCATATTTCCGTATCTTTTGCTGGTTTGGAAAGCTTTGTTTGATTAACGTGTTTACATTCATTAAAATACTCCGACAAAAGTTCCGCCAAACGCCATGAAAGATTTGCGTCAAGTAACAGCTTCATAAACAATCACTTTCGTCATTGCATCCCGTTCTGCCGCAAAAGCCAGAGCTGCTTTAATGTGGATTTTTTGTAACTCCGGATAATCCTCCAGTATCTCCTGTTCGGTCATACCAGCGGAAAGCCATTGAAGAATATCTCCAACAGTTATACGGGTTCCTTTTATACAAGGTTTTCCAAATCTTATTTCATTATCAATGACGATATGAGTTCGCAATTCATTCATGTTTTTATAATACTGTAAAAAAACTATAATAACAAGTTACACTAAAAGTTTTACGTCCTTGATTCCTTCCCCTTTCCCATGTATACTATAGAAATGAAAAATCCCCGCCAGTTTTTTTGGGCTATCCCGGTTTTGCTCCTGCTGTCCATTACTGCCACAGAAACGCTGGCTCAGGATACTTCTGATAATGCAACAGCATGGATCATTCCCATTGTTGGGGATATTGAACCGTCTATGGTTACTTTTGTCCGCCGGGAAGCGCGCCGTGCATTGGATGAGGGTGCGGATTACCTGGTTTTCGACATTGATACCTTTGGGGGTCGTGTCGATTCTGCGCTGCAGATTACTTCGTTTATTATGTCCATAAAAAAGGCAAAAACTGTTGCCTGGATTCGTAATACCGAAACTTCAATGGGAGTAAGCTGGTCGGCAGGGGCGCTTATTGCCCTGTCCTGTTCCCAAATCTACATGGCCAGCGGTACATCAATGGGCGCCGCAGCTCCGGTTACTATCGGCTCAGATGGCAAGACCGAAGGAACAGGCGAAAAAACCGTTGCAGCGGTTCGTTCCCAAATTGCAGCACTGGCGGAAAAGAACGGCCACCCCACCGGAATTGCCCTTGCAATGGTAGATTACGATGTGGAGCTTTGGGAAGTAACCGTTGACGGCGTTGTAAAGGCACTGACCCTTACCGAATTGGAAAAACTTGAATTATTAAAACCCGGCGAGGCAGGAGCACCGAAAGAAATACGCAGAGTAGGGATCGTTTCCCCGGTGGGAAAACTCCTTTCGCTTACTGCCGGAGAAGCATACCATCTGGGCCTTACCCGCGGCCTTGCCGAAGACCATGAGGAACTACTCGATCTGATAGGCGCCGCTATGGTACTTAACGAAAGCGTCCCCAGCGCATGGGACTCGGTTATCTCCTTTTTGGTTTCCGGTGCGGTACAGGGTTTACTTATCCTCATTGGCCTTGTTATGGTTTTTTTGGAAATGCAAAGCCCCGGATTCGGCATTCCGGGAACTACGGCAGTAGTCTGCTTTGTATTGGTTTTTGGATCGAGTTTTCTGCTGGGACGGGTTGGCTCTCTGGAAATCATTCTCTTTATGCTGGGACTGGGCCTTTTGGCCGTGGAGATATTCATTATCCCGGGTTTTGGCGTAACTGGTATTTCTGGTTTAGCCTTTATTGCACTATCATTGATTCTTTCGATGCAGGATTTTATTATCCCGCAATTTGAATGGGAGTGGGCTTTAATGGGCCGTAATGCTATAGTAGTATGTGCAGGGCTTCTTGCAGCAATTACCGGAATTGCAATTATTGCCTTGCTGGGACCGAAAACAAAGATGTTTAACCGGCTTACATTAAATACCCAAATAGAACAAACCGCCAGTGAAGGCGGCGGCTGGCAGGAAGACGGCAGTATTGAATCGGACTTTTCGGAGCTCGCCGGAAAAACAGGTAAAACAGTTACCGTGCTGCGTCCAATCGGCAAAGCCGAAATAGAAGGAACAACCTTTCAGGTCGAAACAGACGGTTCCTTTGTTAATATGGGAGAAGAAATTAAAGTCGTTAAGGTTAAGGGAAATAATATTATTGTAAGGAGTGTATAAATGGGTGGTGTAACAATTGGCGTTTTGATAGTTGCCGTAATAATTGGGCTTTTGGCTATTGGTTTTTTAATGCTCTTTTTCCGTTTTTTCGGACTGTGGTTCAGGGCGCTTCTGTCCGGCGCTCATGTAGGGCTGGGACGTCTTATAGGAATGTGGCTGCGTAAAGTAGATCCCAGTGTTATTGTAGATTCACGGATTATGCTTACCAAGGCAGGTATTGATGTTTCTTCAGATATGCTGGAAACCCACTTCCTTGCCCGCGGAAATGTAAGAAAGGTAAGCCAAGCGATGGTTGCAGCCAATAAAGCCAACATCCCCCTGCCCTTCCAGCGGGCTGCCGCCATCGATCTGGCCGGTAGGGATGTGTATGAAGCAGTAAAAACCAGCGTAAACCCCAAGGTAATCGACTGTCCCGATTCATCAAAAGGAAAAGTTACTATAGATGCAGTGGCAAAAGACGGCATTCAGCTTTGCGTTAAAGCAAGGGTTACCGTACGCTCCAACATTGAACGTCTTGTCGGCGGCGCCACAGAAGAAACAATTGTCGCCCGTGTCGGTGAAGGCATCGTTACCACCATCGGTTCTTCCGAATCGTACAAGGCGGTAATGGAAAATCCGGACACTATTTCCAAAACAGTACTGACAAAAGGACTGGATGCCGGAACCGCATTTGAAATCCTTTCTATTGATATAGCCGACATTGACGTTGGCGAAAACGTAGGTGCCAAACTTCAGGCTGATCAGGCCGAAGCAGACAAGCGCCGTTTCCAGGCGGAAGCGGAAAAACGCCGCGCTGCAGCTCAGGCACAGGAACAGGAAATGCTTGCCCTGGTTCAGGAAAACCGCGCAAAGGTAGTTCTTGCGGAAGCTCAAATTCCGTTAGCCATTGCCGATGCGTTCAAGAACGGCCACCTGGGAGTAATGGATTATTACCGGCTTAAAAACATCCAGGCCGATACCGACATGAGGTCTTCAATAGGAACACCAAAGTAATAACATGAGAGGGCTTTTCGAAAACATACAGTTTTTAATTCCCCTTGCATTGTTTATTGCTTTCCGAATTATTCGTTCAAGAAGCGAAGCGGCCAAAAAGCAACAGAAAAAAACCGGCGGTCTGGGTGAATTAATAAAAAAGATTCAGGAAGCCCAGCAAAATCCTGAATACGGCAAATCTCTGACAGAGGCCACCGAGGTGTACATACCTCCCAGACCTCAGCAGCAGCCAAAGGCCGCCAGGAAGCCAACACCAAAACCGGTTCGCCCGACTGCCAGGCTGGCGGAAGCAAAGAAGATACATAAACCATTAGCCGCAACTCCGTTCAGTCAAAGTGAAGCAGCTGGATATGGGAAACTTTCTTCCGAAGAAAAATCAAACATTGATTCAGTTACAACTGCGCAGGTTACACCGGTTGCTCAACAATCTTTGCAGGCCGGGTTATCATTGCAGGGTTTAACTCCCCTGCAGCAAGCCATTGTTTGGTCGGAAATCCTTGGTCCGCCAAAGGGGGTATCTATATCATGAAATTGTTAATTGCAGACGATTCCTTGATGATGCGGAAAGCCGTGGAACGCGCTCTGGCGGAAAAAAACTTTACCATTGTTGGTTCCGCCGCAGACGGCGAAGAAGCCTTGCGACTATTTAAAGAGACCCTTCCGGATCTGGTAACTCTGGATATATCCATGCCCAAGATGGACGGCATTACAGCCCTTGTAGAAATGAAAAAGATCAAACCAGATGCCAAAATCCTAATGGTTACGTCCCAAACAGACAGCGCCTCTGCCGCAGAAGCAATGGAAAAAGGAGCTTCCGGTTATCTTGGAAAACCCTTCTCCACCGAACAGATGCTTGCCAAAGTAAATGAGATATTAGGGTCTTAAATTACTATCTCACTATGGTAAAAAACTACGTCCTTTGCTGTTAAAGCACAGAACAGGAAGGAGTGAGCAAACTATTTAAGCCACAACACGGAGAATTCTCCCGCTTTTTCCGGAACTTGCATTTCGCTGTCTTTGGTAACCAGAGCAGCGTTAATGCTTTTAGCAGTAGCAGCGGCAATACTGTCCGCAAGAGACATGGAGTAAATAGTCTTGAACCTTCCGGCTTCATACATAACAGAATAGGAAATAGCCTCGATAATAGTTATCGGCTCGGCAAGAAGGGACTCAACTCTGATTTGCGCCGCATCTGCTCCGACAACGTACACACGGTCATAGTAGACCTCAAGAAGCTGAACAATACTCATGGAAAGGCGGGCAGTACCGGCTTTTGCTTTATCAAGCAAATCGAGAACCATTTCCCTGCCAAACTCGCCATTGATAAAAGCCAAAACAGCGCAAGCATCAAGAAGATAGTGCGGCATTATCTATTATTTGACAACGGGGAGTTTATTAAGCCCCAGACTCCGGGTAATTTGGGCGTCTTCTTTGGCTTTATCCGCACGTTTCCTTTCAAAATATGCGTCTAACGTGTCCCGCCCTTTGTCAATTCCCCACAAAGATGCAAATGGCGGCACGGTTTTATTCTCTGGCACCGCTTTAGGCATAAAAGCCAGAACAACCGGCCCTGCTGGTATTTCGCGGGGAACATCAATGGTTAGCCTATGACTTTCGGGAATGTCTACGGTTTGGGTAATGGTCATTGAGTAACCATAGCATGAAAACAATGAAAAAACAAGAAGTCGAAAGTTTGGGGGAATTTTAAGTGATTGAAACTATTACGTACCTGTTACGGGAGAGTCAATTTTTAGCGTGATTTTAGTATTTCTAGACTACGTTTGGCAACTGCATTATTTGGATCAATCCGTAATGCCGCCTCATAGTCAGCAATTGCTTTACTATTATCGCCTTTGTCTTCATACGAAAGGCCACGAGCACAATACGCATCGGCATAATTAGGGTCAAGTTTGATTGCCTGGGTATAATCGGCGATTGCTCTGTCATGATCGCCCTTGTTGTCATACGCAATGCCACGGACGAAATACGCCTCGGCATTAGTCAGGTTAAGCTTGATTGCCTGGGTACAATCGGCGATTGCTCTGTCATAATCACCCTTGTCGGCATACATAACGCCACGGCCGCAATACGCAGCGGTATCATTTGGATTAAGTCTGATTGCCTGGGTATAATCAGCGATTGCCCTGTCATAATCGCCCTTGTAGTAATACGCACTACCACGGCTGCAATACACCACTGCATAATTTGGGCTAAGCCTAATTGCTTGAGTAAAATCAGCGATTGCTTTGTCATAATCGCCCTTGCCAGCATACATAACGCCACGGACGCAATACGCATCGGTATAGTTTGGATTAAGCCTGATTGCTTGAGTAAAATCGGCGATTGCTCTGTCATAATCACCCTTGTTACCATATGCAATGCCTCTTTCAAAGAATTCTTGTGCTGTTGTCGGTGTTTGTGCAAAGGCAGCCAGCGCAAAAAAGACGAGTGCAATTAATAAAGATATGGTGATTCTTTTCATTGGAAAGCTCCTGAGGCAATGGTACACCGTTGTCTTTGCGTCATCAATGGGTACGACCAGCAGTAGGCAGGGACAAGCTGCGATTGGTTACCAATAGCTGTACTGAACACATAGAAACTAATGTTGCCATGTCGGTGGGGGGTGGGTTACCCATGAAGGACATTTTGGTCGTGATATGACGGCAGCCACTTTCTGATTGACCGCGAAAGTGGTCTACCTAACAACGTGCGTTAGAAAAAGCCACGACCAACCTATGGCCTGAATGGGTGTTCCTCCCCCCACCGGAATGGAAAGATTGATGCGTTCAGTACGGCTAATGGATGCTACAAGCGTTCTCATCAGGGCTTTTGCTACCCCTTCGCTTTATTATTGCAAGTAATTTGTATGCTGTTACCACATAATCTCGTAATTCAGGGGCTGTTCCAACACCAGAAGATCCACAAGGGCAATGTCGAATCGTGCTTCTCTGCCGGAGTACGTGCCTCCCTTAACGGACTTTACCGTTCCCGGCATGGTAATTGCTGCAGTTACTCTGGAAGCGGCAATTTCCGCTGCCAATGGTTTTCCATAAACTGATTCCACCAACACCAAATAATCGGCTTTGGTAAGCGCTTCTCCCGTTGCAGCCGGAGCCATGAGTGCGGAAATATAATCCACCGCTTCGGGATAAATCTGCATCAGGAGCTGCGGGGCCATGCTTCGGTTCAGGTGTATCGCAAGTCTGCCGGATGACGCACCGGCTTCGTATTGAACAAAACGATTTACCCCTGAATTAAGCAGATCGCTTATACGGCTTATTCCTATTGTCCCCTCTACCTTCTCCTGCCCGGCATTCCGTAAAGCAGAAGACGCAATTCCCCGTGCAGATGTCAGCGAACGGTTCAGCGCCGCCGCATCCAGTACAGGACCGGTTTGAGCGCCGCTTAGGGAAGAAAAACTCCGGATCAGGGCGATCATATTAGGTTCCAAATTAGCCTGTAGTTGCACGCTGCCCGATCCGTTCTGAATAAGCTGTGCAGTAATCCTGGCCGAACAGGAAGGAAAGAAAACAACAATTGCCAAAATAGGTAAAACCCGTAAAAAATGTCTCATACACTAAGTATAACAACACCGGAAAAGAGATGTAACAGAAAAATCAGCCGCCAATACAAGCAAAACAGCGATTTTACACATAAGTATTATGATAGCCCACAGGGTTATTGCGCTTTGGTACAAGGCGTTATATTTTATAAGTGAGGTTAATATGGGAAACGTACATGCAACAATTACCTTAAAAAATGTAGGGGATATTAGATATGCTCATGATGGGTATATTAAAGAAGAGGATATCCGGTCTGTAACGGTGAACGCCCTGGTGGATACCGGAGCAATGACGATCTGCATTACCGAAGAAATCCGTCAAAAACTGGGGCTGGAGATCGTGGAAACCCGTTTTGCTCGCATAGCCAATGGGGAACGGGTTACCTGCCAGATAACCGAACCGGTAGAAATATTATGGAAAAACCGGCACACAACATGTAAATCCGTAGTTATCCCCGGCGCTCAAATTATCTTACTCGGGGTTATCCCTCTTGAAGACATGGACTTAACGGTGAACCCTGTAGGCCAGGAACTGGTCGGCGCCAATGGTGATGAATGGCTGACTATGGCGGTTGGTTTAAGGGAATTTTAAAACTTCACCTTATATACATACACCTCATTATCGCCTGAATCCTGCAACAACTCCAATGCCAAAAGCAAACGGTGAACCCACCCGTACATGAGGCTCTACGTAGAAAAATTCCCCAAAGGGCAGCCGGTATCCGCCGTGTGCACCTATCAAAAACTTATAAAACGTTTTCTCATCCCTCAGGGCAATAATGGAAAGCCCAAAGTCACCTTGTAAAAAAAACCCTTTATGAAAAGAAGAAAAATAATAGCGCCCTATAATTGCCGTTTCCAGGACGCCGTTATCATAGGAATCCCCGCTCATGGTAACGTTTATACCTGCGGCAAACTGCTGAAGCAGATTAACGTCAAAGCTTAGAATTGCCCCGCCCCCAACGCCATACTCGGAATTCATGTTCATTTCAATGCCATAACCGAACGCCACTTTTGATTCCTGAGCAAAAGAATGTACACCCAGGATAAAAATCAACACAATGGTTATCAGCGCTTTTTTCATTACCTGTTTATCCACTTAGCTATTCAACCGCTTTTCAATGGCATCCAGCTCGTCGTATAACTCCTTGGGAAGTTTGTCGCCGAATTGAGGATAGTGGTTTTGCCTGACATCGGCAATTTCCTTTTTCCAGCCTTCAATATCCACCGAGCAAAGTTCATTCATTACATCAGCGCTTATGCCGGCAGGCGGCGCAATGGCGCCGGGCTTGGGAAGGTTACCGATGGGTGTTTCAACAAAATTATCTTTATCGTCGCAGCGGTCAAATACCCATGCAAGCGCACGGCTGTTTTCGCCGTAACCGGGCCACATAAACTTGTCGTCTTTATCTTTCCGGAACCAGTTGCAGAAAAAGATCTTCGGCAGTTTATCGGTGTTGCCGGCGGCTTCGGCTTTCTGGCCAAGTTTAATCCAATGTTTAAAGTAATCGCCCATGTGATACCCGCAGAACGGCAGCATGGCGAATGGGTCGCGGCGAATTGTTCCGGCTTTAAGATCCAGCGCCGCAGCGGTAATTTCCGAACCGGTAATGGAACCCATAAACACACCGTGTATCCAGCCCCTGCTCTGATTAATCAGAGGGATCGTTTTGGGCCGGCGTCCGCCAAAGAGGAATGCGCTGATTGGCACACCTTTGGGATCTTCCCATTCATCGGCGATAACCGGACATTGGCTGGCCGGTGCGGTAAAGCGGGCGTTAGGGTGTGCAATCTCTTCGCCCTTGGGACTCTTGTCGGTTTGGGGGGCAGGCTTTGTCTGTCCCTTCCAGTCGATAATTTCCTTTCCCGGTGCGCCGTGTCCGATCAACTCCCACCAGATATCACTGTCTTCGGTAAGACCGCAGTTGGTAAAGATTGTATTTGTCTTTACCGATTCCATTGCGTTAAAGTTAGATTCGTTGTTGGTTCCGGGCGCAACGCCAAAGAAACCAGATTCGGGGTTAATGGCATAGAGTCTGCCATCGGCGCCGAATTTCATCCAGGCGATGTCGTCACCGACAGTCTGGACTTTCCAGCCCGGTAGAGTGGGAATAAGCATGGCAAGGTTGGTCTTGCCGCAGGCTGAGGGGAAGGCGCCGGTGATATATTTAACTTTGCCTTCGGGATTGGTGATCTTTAATATGAGCATATGTTCGGCAAGCCAGCCTTCGTCCCTGGCCAATACGCTGGCAATACGCAGCGCCAGACACTTTTTACCAAGGAGGGCATTTCCGCCGTAGCCGGAACCGTAGGACCAGATCTCCCTTGTTTCGGGAAAGTGGGAAATGTACTTTTTCTCGATAGGGGCACAGGGCCACTTGCCGTTGTCTGCTTCTCCTGTCCCAAGAGGCTTACCTACAGAGTGGAAACAGGGAACGTAAAAACCATTACTGCCCAGCACATCCAGGACTTTGGTTCCTACCCTGGTCATGATATGCATATTCACAACAACATAAGGCGAGTCGGTTATTTCAACACCGATTTTGGCAATATCCGAACCTACCGGCCCCATAGAGAAAGGAATCACATACATAATCCGGCCCTTCATACAACCGGTGTACAGGTCTTTCATGGTTTTTTTCAGTTCATCAGGGTCAATCCAATTGTTGGTTGGACCAGCATCATCCTGGCTTTTACTTGCAATATAGGTACGGTTTTCCACACGGGCAACGTCAGAAGGATCGGAGCGGAACAGAAAACTGTTTGGTTTCGCTTTAAGCGGAGTAGCAAGCCCTGCATCAATGAGGAGCTTAATCATCTTATCGTATTCGGCCTGAGTTCCTTCGCAGACTTCTACCGAATCCGGGGTCATAAGGGCCGATGCTTCTTCAATCCATTTTTTTAAACCGGCATGTTTGAGTTCTTCAATTTTCATGATTCCTAATATCTCCTTTTTTGGGTTTTCCTTACTGAATTCAGTATAATACCAGATTCAGAAAAGACTCAAGATATTTCCATCAACTTATACTCTATGGAATCCACCAGTGCATTCCGGCTGGCATCAATAATATCATCCGATACCCCCACTGTACTCCAGGATTGATGACTGTCAGCGGATTCAATAAGAACCCGGACTTTTGCCGCTGTAGCCGCTCCTCCGTCAATAACCCGGACTTTATAGTCCGTTAGCCGTACCTGTTCCAGGCTGGGATAAAAACGCCTCAGCGCCCGGCGAAGCGCATTGTCCAGGGCATGAACCGGGCCATTTCCTTCGGCGGCGGCAACTTCATCCTGTCCATCCACCCAGACCTTAACCCAGGCATGACAACAGGCAATATACTGGCCCGTAGGATGTTCGCTCATCACCCTGTAGGCCAGAAGTGAAAAGAGCGGTTTGTATAAACCCAGTTCCCGGCATACCAACAGTTCAAAACTTGCATCGGCCCCTTCAAAAGCCCAGCCGGAGGCTTCCAGGGTTTTAATTTTTTCTGCTACAGCCCTTACTGCCTGATGGTCTCTTTTTATGGACGGATCGATTTTCCTTGCCCTCTCGGCAATTGCAGAACGGCCCCCAACCTCACTCATCAAAAAATGACGGTTGTTGCCTACCAGCATGGGATCGATATGCTCAAAAGACCTGTTTACTTTAAGAACCCCATCACCATGCATGCCGCCCTTGTGGGAAAAAGCTGATGAGCCCACATAGGGCATGGAAGAAGGAATGGGTACATTAGCAACTTCCGCAACCATACGGGTAAGTTCGGAAATCCGCACCAGGGCGTCATCGGGAATACAGGAATAGCCGAGTTTAATCTGAAGGCTTGGAATCAGCGCTGCAAGACTTGTATTGCCGCAGCGCTCTCCAAAGCCAATCAAAGTTCCCTGCACATGTGTACAACCCGCTTCCACAGCTGCAATGGAAACGGCAACGGCAAGTCCCATATCGTTATGCGCATGAATACCAAGAAGAGGAGCCTGCTTTCCCAGTGTCATCAGCGCCGCTTCCACTCCGGCTCTTATTTCACCAGGAAATGAACCGCCGTTGGTATCACAAAGAACAATTCTATCCGCTCCTGCTTTAAATGCTGTTTCCAAAGCAGCCAGTGCATAGGCAGGATTTGACTTCCAGCCGTCAAAAAAATGTTCCGCATCAAAAAAAACATTCCGTCCTTTGGATTTTAAGTACTCAATAGTTTCACAAATCATGGTAAGATTTTCTTCAATACTTACCTTAAGTACATCTATTACATGGAAATCCCAGCTTTTACCAAAAATAGAAACTGCTTCCGTTTCCGCTTTCAGCAGAGTCTGTAACTGCAGATCATCGGCACATTTGCTGAACGGCTTCCTTGTTGCGCCAAAAGCACAAAGTTTTGCCCGTTCCGGTTTTGACAACTGAGAAAAAAAATCCGCATCTTTAGGATTACTCCCCGGGTTACCTGCTTCTATCCATGTAATACCGAGTTTATCCAAAGCGCGAACCACTTCAAATTTGTCGTGAATAGAAAAAGAAAGCCCTTCTCCCTGTGCGCCGTCCCGCAATGTTGTGTCGAGTATTTCTATTTTAGTTGATGCCGCAGGATCCATAGCATAAATATAAGGATGAGCAGGAAAATGATATACTATACATTTGTTATGCTTTAGAAATAACTACGCGCTCCCATAAAGCGTGTCTTGTAATAACTTTCGTTCATATTAGAAATGATTATACCGGTTTTGGAACCTTGAGACGCAGCATGAATAAAGATGACACCCTGGGAATTGTTTTCCAGCACGATTCCTGTATGACTTGCTCCGGCACGTACTGTAGTAAATACCAGTACATCTCCTGAACGTACCTGGGACAAGGCAATTTTTTTTCCGCTGTTCCAGATTCCTGTTGTGGATCGGGAAACATCCATTCCGGCAGCTTCACGAAAGATAAAATAAACAAAGCCTGAACAATCAAAACCATCCGGATCAACACCGGCGTATTTATAGGGAACTCCCAGATACTCCTGGGCTAATTTAACGATGCGGCGGCGAAGCAGCATTTCTATGTCCAACTCCGGAAAATCATCTTCGGCTTTCGCAGATTGCCTGACAGAAACTGAAATAACATTTTCTTCCGGTTCCTGAGCCCATAACAGAGGGACTATTAAAATGCATAATAAGATGATCTTTTTCATCTAATTACCTCATCGGTATCAATATACCTCATGATTAGACGGAAGTATACAGTTACTGGAATTATTAATACAAGTCTAGTATTATATAAACAAGAGGAGAAAAACATGACATATAAAAAAAACAGGTTCAAAAAAAACGGACAGACAAAACTTTATTTTCTTGGTATTGTATTGATCTGCGGTTTTTTGCTGATAAGTGCAGATGATTGTGAAAGTGCTTATTTAGCCGAGCAGCAATATTCTATGGAACAAAGAGCCAGACAGGAACAGACAAACTCTGCAAACAAGTCTAATACACAAGCCTCGCAAAATCAGGCAGGATCCGGTTCACAGCAGGGAACACAAGCTTCAACTGCAGGAACAGGTACTACTTCGGGAACTCAAGCCGGTACCGGTGGAACTGCCGGTGCTTCAGGCTCTCAAGCTGGTACCAGTGGTACTGCCGCCGCTTCAGGAACCCAATCCGGCGCCAGTGCTTCAGGTTCGCAAGCCGGTACAGGTGGGGCTGCCGGTGCTTCAGGGGCCCAATCCGGTGCCAGCGCATCAGGAACATCTGGTACTTCGGGAACTCAAACTCCATCCGGCGGGACTGCCGCTGCTTCAGGAACTCAAGCCGTTGCTGGAATAACTGGTACTCCTTCACAGGGCGGTGCTACCGGATCAACCGGCGCTAATTATGTAACGTCTATTTCGGGAAAAAGCTGGAAACTTACAGAACTTCGCTTTCCTGACAGAACAGTTGCACTTAACCGGAACGAACTACCTGCCGATCAGTCAGATTTTTTTACTTTAACCATAGATAACGAACGGATCAGCGGAAGGGCTGCGCCCAATCGTTACATGACATCGTACCAGGCCGGAGCCAACAATGCCCTGACAATACAACCTATAGCCAGTACCATGATGGCACTCATCGTTTCCGATCCTCAGCGTATTCAGGAACCCGAATATTTCCAGTACCTTGGCAAAGTAAAAAGCTGGAAAACCAATCAAAATAAGCTTGAACTTACCACGGCCGATGCTGCAAACAAAGCGCTTATAATGGTCTTTTCGAATTAATGCTAAAATCGCCATGAAACAGGCCGCCAAGGAGGGCGGCCTATAATTATTGACCAAAACGCCCGGGCGTTTTGGATCGACATGTACACGCCGCCATTGGCGGCGAACTAATATAATTTCCTTGCACTCGCGGCCCGAAGGGACGCACGGAGGTCGTTTTCACGTGAAACAAAAAGGACTGCCGCCTGGCAGTCCTTTTATATGCTCAACTATGTTGTTTAATATTCCATAATCAACCGGCGTTTGGTACCTTCAGTTCTTTTATCACACAAATCGACCCTGATTTTGTTGCCATCAAAAACCGGCATATAGGCAAACAAATTACTGCCCGATTTACCGGCGGCTTCCGTGATAGTTACAGTCCGGAAAACTCCGTTGTTGCGGCCAATATCATCAAATTGCTCAAGTTTAATACTTTCTGAAGCTTTGCCGTCTTTTCGGTGCAGAATGATTTCCCAGGACATGGTTTCATCATCAATGATCAACTCTGCTTTGGTATACTGATTGGCGGTTTGTCTTGTACTAATCTGATAAGAAAATATTTTAAAGGAAATACCTTCAGCCGTGGAAAATATAACCAAGCCGCAAACCAATAAAACAATAATAAAAAGTTTTTTCATGGATCCTCCCTATGAACAATAAGTCTCTATTATCTTATCGGCATATCTGCCCTAAAAAATAAATCAACTGTCAGTAAAAAAACCACTTTGTACAAAAAATGTTTCACGTGAAACATTATAGCAGAAAATGTCCAAGATTCCAGATTTAAAACAAACTCAACCTTCTTCATTAAAAAAATGACGATTTGCTTTTTTTGTACTTTGAAGATGTTTTACCCTGAGGCGGTTTTCCCGAACGGCTGCTGACGGTTTAACAGGTTTACGTTTTTTCGGAAGCCGTGCGGAAGTAACAATCAAAGCTTCCGCCCTGGCATAGGCCCGTTCCAGGTTTATTTTCTGGGAGCGTTCCTCGCTGGAACTTATCACCAGTTCTTCACAATGATTGAGTCTTGATCCCAATGTTTCCCTGAGCCGGATCTGTTCCGCTTCGGAAAGACCCTCTAAAAGAGAAAGGGACAAACGAAAAGTAACCTTGGTATTCAACTTATTTACATTTTGTCCGCCGGGACCGCCGGATCGGGAAAAGCTAATTACAGCGTTATTGCGGATTGATTGCCGAACAAAAAAAATATCCATAATTTTCCAAATTTAAGTTATTGAAAAACCAATGCTTGGTCAAGCGAGCATTCTATACAAATGTATAGATACATTATTGTTTGATCTTTGTTATAATTGTTTTATGGCTCATTGTACGGTAAGTGAAGCGGAAGCAATTCTGGATAAAGAATTTCCCGTATTGGATAAGGGATTTATACGTCTGGTGGATTATCTTGGGGGAGATGAACGGGTGGTTCAGTCGGCCCGTGTATCCTATGGAGAAGGAACCAAAACCTACCGTGAAGATGCGGTACTTATTGACTATTTGTTGCGAAACGGTCATACCAGTCCATTTGAACAGGTGGTACTGACTTTTCATGTTAAGCTGCCGATTTTTGTAGCACGTCAGTGGATACGGCACCGTACTGCAAGGCTTAACGAAATTTCCGGCCGCTATTCGGTTCTTAAGGATGATTTTTACATTCCTGCCCAGGAGGATATCGCCGGTCAAAGCGTTGATAATAAACAGGGCCGGTCTGACACTGCCCTGGAAAAAACAGAAGCCGAAAAAATCCAAACCAGCCTTGAAGCTGCACAGAAAAAAGCATACGAGGATTATTCCCGTCTTGTGGAAGAAGGCTTGGCCCGGGAACTTGCCCGTATCAACCTTCCGCTCTCCTTGTACACCGAGTGGTACTGGCAAATAGACCTGCACAACCTGTTTCACTTTCTGGAGCTCCGGCTTGATTCCCATGCCCAAAAAGAAATACGGCTTTATGCGGAAGTCCTGTTTGAAATAACAAAAAAAATTGCTCCGCGATGCTGCGCTTCTTTTGAAGATCATATTCTGGGAGGAGTGCGTTTTTCCCGCAGTGAGCTGACAGAACTGCAGCGCAGACTCAGGATAAACGAATCGTGCCCGTTAAGCGGCAAAGCGCTGGAACGGTTTGAAGAAAAAATTTCACACGGAAGGCAAAAATGAATAAACCAATAATTGTAGTGTTGGCAGCCGGAATGGGAAGCCGTTACGGCGGATTGAAGCAAATGGACAAGATTGGGAAAAACGGCGAAGTACTGCTGGATTATTCTGTGTTTGATGCAAAGCGCGCCGGTTTTGGAAAAGCCGTATTTATCATTCGCCACGACCTGGAAGCGGATTTCCGTGAACTAATACTTTCCCGGATTGGCAGCAGTTTTAACTGCGAATTGGCTTTTCAAGAAATGGACAGCCTGATCCCTCCCGATGCACTTGCCAAATCGAAAGATGTAAACCGCACCAAACCCTGGGGAACAACCCATGCACTGCTCTGTGCCCGGGACCTGATAGATGCACCCTTTACGGTAATCAATGCCGATGATTTTTACGGCCGCGAGGCCTTTGATGCAATCGGCTCTTTTCTTATAACCGGACCAAGAACCCATGCACTGCTCTGTGCCCGGGACCTGATAGATGCACCCTTTACGGTAATCAATGCCGATGATTTTTACGGCCGCGAGGCCTTTGATGCAATCGGCTCTTTTCTTATAACCGGACCAAGTGAGGGAGCCATTGTCCCTTACCGGCTTGAAAAAACCTTAAGTCCCCAGGGTACGGTAGCCCGCGGGGTATGTGAAGTAAAAAACGATTACCTGATAACGGTGGACGAGCTTACCGCAATAGCCCGCGAAGAGGATGGAAAAATCCACAATACTGCAGCAGACGGCTCGAAACGTTATCTAGGTGAATCAACGCCAGTATCAATGAATTTCTGGGGTTTTCCGCCAACAATCTTTGATAATTTGCAGCGCTATTTTGATGAATTTCTTGCAAGCTCTGCGGGACAACCCAAAGCGGAATGTTACCTTCCTATGGCTGCAGATTGGTTCATCAAAAACAACCTTTTAAATATACGGGTACTGGAAGCAGATTCCCCGTGGTTCGGCGTTACCTACAAGGAAGACCGTGAAGCGGCAATTAAACGGGTAGCCGAGTTAACCGCCGCCGGAGTGTATCCTGAAGCGCTGTGGGTGTAACGGTAAAATAAATTAAAATATTTCCTTATTTTTAGCAAATTTTCTGTTGACAAAGACTTTTTCTCACATTATTATATAGGGTATAGGGGTATATAGTATCCTAAAGGAGTATGCAATGAAACCACGTATGGACAACGAAGCGATCACCAACCGTCTAAAGCGGATCGAAGGACAGATCCGCGGGCTTATCAAAATGGTTGCAGAGGAAAAAAGCTGCGAGGACATTTTAATCCAAATAGGCTCTGCCAAGTCAGCCTTGCACAAAACCGGGCAAGTGATTCTGGAAGGACATCTTTCTCATTGTGTTCTTGACGGTATACGTGAAGGAAAAGGGGAAGAAACCATTAAAAAACTAATGCCAGCCATCGGACAGTTTTCGAGGATCGTATAGTTATCATGAAAGATATTATTAGAATTATTGCCGGAGCTGTTGTCTTTGCCGCCGGCATGGTTATTGAATTATTTTTTACTTTAGAATTGCCCCATTACGCTCCGTTGGCAATTTTTATCATAGCCTATCTGATACTCGGCGGTAACATTGTACTGCGGGCATTAAAGGGTATAGTCCAGGGAAATATTTTTGATGAAACCTTTTTAATGAGCGTCGCTACTATCGGAGCATTTGCAATCGGGGAATATCCGGAAGCGGCAGGGGTTATGCTCTTTTATCAGATAGGAGAATTGTTCCAGGAAGCGGCGGTAAAAAAATCAAAAAAATCCATAACCGCTCTAATGAATATAAGACCTGATTTTGCCAATCTGAAAAAAGGCGAAGACATGATAAAAGTTGCGCCTGATACAGTAAACATCGGCGATATAATTATCGTAAAACCAGGAGAAAAAATACCCCTGGACGGTATTGTCATTGAAGGCTCATCTATGCTTGACACATCGGCGTTGACAGGAGAATCAGTTCCCCGCAAAGCAGCGGAAAATGACACGGTATTATCCGGCTGTGTCAGCCTAAGCGGAAAACTAACTATTAAAGTTACCAAGGTTTTTGGTGAATCAACTGTGTCAAAAATTATTAGCCTTGTAGAAAATGCGGCAAGTAAAAAAGCAAAAACCGAAAACTTTATTACAACATTTGCGCGTTATTACACACCAGTTGTTGTCGGCCTTGCGGTTTTAATTGCAGTTGTTCCGTCATTGTTTTTCGGCGGCAGCTGGAGGGAATGGATACACCGTTCACTTGTTTTTCTGGTCATTTCCTGCCCTTGCGCTTTGGTTTTATCCATTCCTATGAGTTTTTTTGCTGGTATCGGCAAGGCAGCAAAAAAAGGCATTTTGGTAAAAGGCGGTAATTACCTGGAAGCTTTTAACCGCCTTGATACGGTAGTGTTTGACAAAACCGGAACATTAACCAAGGGTGTGTTTAAGGTTACTGCAATAGAGTCTGCGGAAAATTTTACAGGGGATACTGTGCTTGAATTGGCGGCTCATGCCGAGGCGTTTTCCAATCATCCCATTGCATTATCAATAATGCAGGAATACGGCAGGGAAATAAACCGGAATAATCTTACCGAATATACCGAAATATCAGGGTACGGCGTAAGCGTTATTCTGAACGGAAAAACTGTTTTGGCAGGAAATCAAAAACTTATGGGCAAGATGGATATTGCTTTTTCAGAATCACAACATAACGGTACAAAGGTCTGTGTCGCATTGAACGGTGTATATGCCGGCTGTATTGTTATTTCCGATGAAATCAAAACCGACAGCCGGAATGCCATATCTGCGTTAAAAGCAAGGGGTGTACGAAAAACTGTAATGCTTACCGGGGACAATCCGCACATTGCCGGAGCAATCGCTGCTGAACTAGCCATAGACGAAGTATACGGCGGTTTACTGCCCCATGAAAAAGTCGAGAAAATGGAAATGCTCAATAGTCAAAAACAAGCCAACGGAAAACTTGTTTTTGTCGGAGACGGGATAAATGACGCCCCTGTTCTTGCAATAGCGGATATTGGCGTGGCAATGGGCGGTCTCGGTTCCGATGCCGCCATTGAAGCCGCCGACGTGGTGTTAATGACTGACGAGCCTTCAAAATTACTTGATGTTATGGATATTGCCCGGTTTACAAAAAACATCGTATGGCAAAACATCATTTTTGCATTAAGCGTAAAAACCATTTTTCTTCTGCTTGGCGCTTTCGGCATTGCCACCATGTGGGAGGCTGTTTTTGCCGATGTGGGGGTATCGTTGTTAGCTGTATTAAATGCCATGAGAATACTATGGTTTCATTAATCTAAATGAAATCCCGGTAAAGGTAATTTCAGGAAAACGCTTTCGGACAGCTTCAAGCAGTTCGGTTTGTTTGGTTTGGAATAGTTGGATCCAGCCGGGATGATCCGCTTCAATAAGTAAAACAGTTTTTATCAGTTCGGCGATGTGAGAGTGGGAAACTCCCTGGGACAGCTTACAGCTTGCAAGCAAGTCTGCCCAGACATTTTGGGAAAATAATTTACCCATTTGCTCCGCCTTTTCCAGAGTTTCCTTATCCAAAAAAGCCGAAAGTATGTCACCTGCTTTTTTCAACTTTCACTCCAAATCAGGGGGTTTTACCAACACCACCGCTTTTAACATAATAAACAAGCGTACCGGAATTACTGTATTTTTTGTAGGGTTCTTCGGGCAGAAAAGTGTAAAAAGCCTGCTCATAATCGGGCATAACGGAAAGGAAACGATGGCGCTTTTCTCCATCCAGTTCCAAAAGTACATCATCCAGCAGCAATACCGGCGTTTTTCCGGTAAAATCCGAAAAACACCGTGATTGGGCAATACGGAGCAGTAACGCCAATAGACGCCGTTGCCCGGTAGATGCATTTCCGGCAAATTCAGCGGCACTTTCATTTTTAACATACGTCCCTTCCGGCTGCACTTGTACATAATGATAGCGGTCGCGGTGGGGTCCGGAAAGCGTTACGGTCTGGGCAAGATCCGCTGTCCTGCGCTCTGCAAGCCGTTTGACTATAGCTTCAATATTATCTTGTTGCCCCGAATTGATGTTTTTCCAGGAAGGAACATAACAGACAGTTATTCCTTCAATGCCCGACACTTCCCGGTACAGAGGGCTGAATACGGCAGAAAAGCGCTCCGCCGCAGTACTGCGTTTTTCCATAAGCCGCAGTCCGTACTCGGCCAGTTGGGGATCCAGTACATCAAGTAACTCATTTGTCCGATGATAATCACCGTCGGCTTTTGTATCTTTAAGCACGGTGTTCCGGGTTTTAAGTACACGGCGGTATTTACGAAGATCGTCCAGATAAACCGGATCATAAAGGCTTTGAGTTTGATCAAAAAACCAACGCCGTTTTTCCTGGCTGCCTGAAACAAATTCCATGTCTTCATGGCAAAAGACAACAACAGGAACCGTATCCAGCAGATCTTTACGATCCATTATTTTTTTTCCGTCCAGTGTAATAGTTTTTCTGGTTTTTTCCACTTTGACCGAAACATGGTTTGGCAACAGAACAGCAACTTCCCCGGTACACAAAGTATTTATCGCATCACTTTGAAGCTGACCAAGAACTGCGGCGGCAGAAAAGCTTATTCCGCCGCTACGGACAAGATCGCTGTCTTTTACACCGCGAAAAGAAGAAGCGTAGGCACAAAAGTATAATGCTTCAAGAAAATTGGTTTTCCCTTGGCCGTTTTCCCCAACAAGAAAAATATTTTTTGCGGAAGTATCAATTTGAGCATCAACAAGATTACGAAATGAAGCTGTACAAAGAGAAAGAAAGGCCATATTCACCGATCAAAATAAATCTAAAGCAATTGTTCCAAAATTTGGCATTTTGAAACGGCCTTAATCGAGTTGCATGGGCATGACGATGTGAAAGAAATCTTTTTCCGGAACAGGCTTTATGGTAATGGCCTTTGCTGCTTCAGTAAAATGAATGCTGATTTCATCTTCGGTCATTATTTTAAAAGGCTCCTCAATATACCGGTAATTTAACGCCATAGCTATTTCATCCCCATCGTATTTACAGGGAATTTCTTCCTTGGCATTACCTATATCTCCTTCATCATTTCTATCATCCCTGCTGGAAGAAATAGTCATGACTCCCGGCGTTAAAATCAAGTAAACCCTGTGAGATTTTTGTTCAACAAGAAGCGAAACCCTTCTCAGGGCTTCCAGAGTTTCCAGTCGATTTAACGTAAATGAATATTCCTGTTTTTCCGGAATAACACGCTGATAATTCGGAAACTGTCCTTCAATCAAAACAGATGAAAGTTTGTAAGAACCAAAATAGATAAAAATAATTTTATCCACAATAGAAATCCCCAATATTCCTTCGTCACCTGATCTCTTCATTAATACTGTCAGAATCTTCGGAGGAATAATTATTCCTTCAAAGTCATCAATATTAACATCAATATTCTTTTCTGCATAAGCAAGCCGCCTTCCGTCAGTTGACACCATAAGAACAGTATTTCCTTCCTTCCTGAATAAAACACCATTCATAAAATAACGGGTTTCATCATCGGAAACAGCAAACACTGTTTGTGTTACCATCTCTTTAAAACTCTTTATGGGTATTTCAAAATATTTATCTTTATTGTAAGCAGGAAATTCAGGATACTTATCCGAAGCAATGCACCTGAGTTTAAATTTTATTTTTTTTAACAAAGGCTTAATAACAATAATGTTATCTTTCTGTTCAAACTCAAGTTCACCATCGGGAATGGAATTAAGAATCCCCAAAAATTTCTCTCCAAATACAGTTGTTGAACCTTCTTCCTTTACCTCTATTGGCATCTTTGTTTCAAAATTAACCTTAAGATCGGTAGCCTTAATTAAAAGTTCATTTTTTGAAACCTCAAGATAAATGTTGGATAAAATCAAATTTACATTTTTTGAGGATATAATTTCATTTGCTAAAGAAATCTCCTTTAGCAAAATACTTCGTTCACAGATAAATTTCATAAGTCCCCCTATATTATACTAAATATTAATATAATAATAGTAGTAGTATTAAGGGCCCAAAAAATGTGGAAAACCCTGTAATTCCTTATAAGAAAAGGAAATTTAGTATTAACAAAACCTTTATAAAAAGCTCCTGTTTTTTCACAAATTAACAGCATAATTCATTATGCACATTGTATACATAAATATTAACAAAAATTACGACTTAACGCTATAGTCCTTTATATCCCTGATAAGGCTTTGAACAGTGGAATCTACAGTTGGATCGGTGCGAATCAGGTCTTCAATTCTCTGACATGAATACATTACGGTAGTATGATCCCTGCCCCCAAAAGCCTGACCGATTTCCGTTGTGGTATATTCGGTTATTTCCCTGCAAATATACATTGCAAGCTGCCGGGGGTACACAATACTTTGAGTTCGTTTTTTACCCTTTAAGTCATTAGGGCTAAGATGGTATTTTTCGGCTGTAACACGCTGGATTATTTCGATAGAAATATTAGACTGGCGCGGGGAAGCAAAAACATCTTTAAGCCGCTGCTGTGCTATTTCCAGGGTAACCGGTTTTCCTACAAGCCGTGCATAGGCGGTAAGCGTGTTAAGAGCGCTTTCCAGATCTCTTATATTGGTTGAGATATTTTTACTGACAAGGTCGATTACATCGTCGGGGATGACAATTTTCGAGGCATCGGCCTTTTTTCGGAGGATTGCACACCGGGTTTCATAGTTGGGAGGCTGAAGATCTACATTAAGTCCGCGTCCTACCCGGGAGCGAAGCCGTTCATTAAAATCCTTTAAATCGGATACAGGCCTGTCGCAGGTAAAGACCATCTGTTTGTTCGAATCGTAAAGTGTATTAAAAGTGTAAAACAGTTCTTCCTGAGTACCGTCTTTTTTCTGGAGAAAATGGATATCGTCGATCAGAAGAATATCAGCATAGCGATACTTGTTTTTAAATGCCGCTTTTGCTCTTTCGGTACTTTCGTGAATAGCAGCGATGAATTCGTTGGTAAAGGTTTCTGCGGTAATGTATAAAACCTTGCTGTCCGAGGTATAGTGAATATAGTTGCCTATGGCTTGCATCAAATGGGTTTTTCCCAGCCCTACACCGCCGTAAATAAGGAAAGGATTGTAGTTAATACCGGGATTGCGGGCTATGGCCTGGGCAGCATTGGCGGCAAAACTGTTATTTTCGCCTACCACGTATGTATCAAAGTTGTAATCATCCCGCAGCTGACCGTGTTTTTCTTTTTTAGGCTTAGCCTTAACAGCTTCTTTAGCGGTCGAAGAATCCTCGCCGGCGGGAGTTTCTGCAGCCGGAGGACTTAATGGCTCTGTACGGGGTTTAATTACCAGGTTCAGGCTGATATGTTTGCCAATAAGTTCTTCGATTTTCCCCTCTATATAAGCCTGATAGCGGCGCTCTTTTATCTGAGCTAGGTAAAAAAGTGAAGGTACGGCAATGGTAAATTCTTTTTCATCTGCTCCCAGGAATTCCAGGTTAAACCAGGTCAGGAATTCCTGTTCGTCTATCTCAGAGCGGATTTGATTCAGCGTTTCATTCCAAATAATGGCAAAATCGTCAGTTTCGGTCATAGGAAAGTGTATTATCCACAATTATACCACAATTGAAAATAGGTGAAAATCCATTTGAATGATTTTTTTTGATTTTTGTACCTTAATACTTGAATAGTAAACATTATCTAATTCTTTGTAATACAAGGAATTATCTTTCCAAAAAAGGCATTTATAAACACCCTTGTATAGTATGGTCATTTTGACTCAAAACAGACATGAGATTTCGCAATTTATTCACAGGTTTTCCACAAAAAATTAGATTGTTGGAATTTTAAGTAGCTATTCCAAGCTTTTCCGCCATTTTTAAGCCTTGTTCGCGCAACATGTATTTTTGTATTTTTCCGCTGGTGGTAACAGGGAAATTTTCAACAAAAAATACATATTTTGGGATTTTGTAGCGGCTGATTTTACTCCGGCAGAAATCGCGGATATCTTCTTCTTTTATGGTAATATTCGGGTGGAGAATAATAAAAGCTCCGACTTCTTCACCGTATTTTTTGCTGGCTATGCCTACCACCTGTACGTCTTTAATGCCGGGCATGGTGTAAAGGAAATCTTCGATTTCCTTGGGGTACACATTTTCACCGCCGCGTATGATCATGTCTTTTATTCGGCCTGTGACCCTGAAGTTACCGTCCTTGTTTTTAACCCCAAGATCGCCGGAATGGAGCCAGAGGTCTTTGTCGATGCACTGGGAGGTGGCTTCCGGCATCTTGTAATAGCCTTTCATGGTGTTGTAACCCCGGCAGCAAAATTCGCCGTGTACTCCATCCGGACATTCCTCGCCCGTTTCCGGGTCACGGATAGTTACTTCAACACCGGGAAGGGCGCTGCCGACGGTCTCGACTTTTATCTCAATACTGTCGTCAAAATGAGTCTGGGTCATTACCGGCGAAGATTCGGTAAGGCCGTAGCAGATCGTTACTTCGTCCATGTGCATCAGGTCTATCACCTGGCGCATGGTTTCGATAGGGCAGGGTGAACCTGCCATAATACCGGTGCGAAGGCTTGCGAGATTAAACATTTTAAACATAGGGTGATTAAGTACTGCGATAAACATCGTTGGAACACCGTAGACAGCGGTGCATTTTTCTTTTTGGATTGTTGCCAATACCAGCAGTGGATCGAACCATTCAATAATTGCTGCGGTAGATCCGTGAGTGAGTATTGCCATCATACCAAGTACCAGACCAAAACAGTGAAAGAGCGGTACAGGAAGGCATACGATGTCCGTTTCGGTCATGCGCTGATTGTCGCCTATACCAAGGCCATTGTTGAGTATGTTCCGGTGAGTCAGCATAACGCCTTTGGGAAATCCTGTAGTGCCGCTGGTGTACTGCATATTTACCACATCGTTACGGTCAATGGAAGCTTCGACTTTCTTGAATTCTGTATTATCAGTGTGCTGGCCAAGGAGCAGTATTTCGTTAAAGGAATACATACCCCGGTGTTTTTGCTGACCAACATACACTACGTATTTTAGAAGCGGAAATTTTGACGAGTTAATGTTACCCCGTTGAGAGGTTTTTAACTCCGGTACCAGCTCGTTTACAATGGCGATATAATCCGAATCGCGCCAGCCGTCTATTACACAAAGGCAGACCATGTCAGATTGTTTAAGAACATATTCCAGTTCGTGGATTTTGTAGGCAGTGTTGACAGTTATGGAAACAAGTCCCAAACGAGCGCAGGCAAAAAGTATCGAGTTCCAGTCCGGTACATTGGTAGCCCAAATTCCCACATGGTCGCCTTTCTTTAGACCCATGTTAAGGAAACCATTTGCAAGATCATCCACACGCTTGTCAAATTCGGCATAGGTAAAACGGAGGCTGCGGTCGGCATAGATTATAAAATCATGATCCGGATTTGCCCGGGCTTTTTCGCGCAGCACTTCACCCAGAGTTTTTTCAATATATTCCATGATTATACCGGTGTGTATATTACAGCAAGAATTCGTACCGGATTGGAGTCTGCAGAATACACCCTATGGGGTACAATCGAATCGTAATATACCGAATCTCCGGCATTAAGCGTGTCTTTGACCGTACCGTATTCCAAAGCAAGGTTTCCTTCAAGGACATGGATGAATTCTTCTCCTTCGTGGGCAGACTTTTCCTGATGCGTATTGCTTTCGATATCAACAATAAACGGTTCCATGTGGCGTCCGTTTTTATCCGCCGCAAGGGATTTAAAACTTAAACCCTGGTGTTCTTTTTTATCCGGAGCCGATTCTTGCGGCAGTCCGGTTACAAAACGTTCCGATGCGGTAATGGATCCGGCTCTTGTAATAACCGGTCCCAGTTCTTCACGGTCGTCCAATAGAGTACCCAGCCTGACCCCAAGAGCCCTGGCGATTTTAATTAGCGGAGCCAAATCCGGTATAAGCCCTTCGTCTTCGATTTTTGCAATTAAATCAACAGAAATACCGCTCCGTTCGGAAAGCGTTTCCCTGCTTATTGAGTAAGTTTCGCGCAGTTCGGCGATATGTTCGCCCGGCGTAATAGCTGCCATGAAAGATAGTTTACTGGTTTAAGAAGGGATGGGCAAGAGAACCTGGGGTAAATGGAGATGATTATTTTGGGAAAATATAGTTGCTTAAGAAAAATTCCAATGCTGAACGGGAAAGTTTTCTGTAATGCAGATCGTATAAAAATTGTTTGAATAAAGGTAATTTTTCATGTAAATCTATTGTCCAATTAACACAGTCTAAAACCATCATCGCTATAATATATGTAATAAATTCATTGTGGTGTTCCAAGTAGTCGTATGTATTCTCGTTTTCAGATATTGTGGATTTAATATTTACCCGAAATGGCTTGAACACAGAAAACCAATAAAATAGGCAAGCTATTCTCCTATGAATATAAGGACTGCATGAATCAACTTTTATGCCATAATCCTCATATTTTATGAGTTCTTTTGCATCATTGTCTAGAATTTGATATTTGTTTTGAAAATGTAAAATCCGGGCATGCAGTCTTTTTTCTCCAAAAATGTCTCGAGAATACCGGCACATTGCCTGATTTAATGCATATGGATCATATAATCTTTCAATGTGTAACACGCCTCAAAGTTTGGCAAAAAGTTACATCTAATTTGGCAAAAATACCTTGTTTTATCAAGTAATACCCTGTTTTTAAACCCTTTTAATAACCGGCACAAATAGACCACCTTATAATAAGGGCGTAGCTGGTGATGTGCAAAGGCTATTCACTGGGTTTTTTCACGGCATTACTCATGGGGCGTCCTCAGGAGCTTTTCGCAATCGCCGAAATTTAGGAACAATTGGTAGCAATGGTTATTGGTGGGGAGATATAGACATTGACCCAAGTCTTGTTGTCCCTACCGCAGCCCAGGGATCGCCTGCCACCGCATCGTGTAATTGGCATCGCCGGGTGACATAAACAAAACACATTATAATAGTGGCGTACATGGCGACATGATGCGGAACGCTGAAGGGACCTTATATCCTGCAGGTAATGATTCTGGGCCGAGTAGCCTAAGTTTGGCATCTGGGGGTTTTTCCTTATCATATCTTAAGACTTATCCAATACTTGGCCGAACCGATGGACACGCTAATAATTATAAATTTGATTTTTCTTTGGGTCGTGTCCTCCCCACCGGCCCGCAAGGTACTTCCCCTACCGTAACATTCAATGTTTTACGGCGTGTTTTATAATACACGACGAAAGATGTTATATGTTGTGTTAGAAGGCGCTCCTTGCGGGGCGGTTACCAGTACTCGAGAACTATCCATGGCTAACGGATAACTATTAGAGCTCTCAGAAGAAACATCG
>WRIX01000014.1:35025-37301 GCA_009782495.1 Treponema sp. | reverse complement strand
TATATAATGGAAGCGGAATATGACGCTTATCTGACAAAAAGAGACATAATCAGGAAATATGACAACCGCGGCCGCTTTATCAAGGATATTATCAGCTTCAGCTACGATGATGCGGACAGCAATCCGCATCTCTTTAATCAATTTGGTTCATTCCGCTGCGAAGGCGGCATCCTTAGCTTTTCCAGGATAGAACGGAACAGCGTTACGCTTTACCAGTACGATACATTCCGGGACGATTTGCGGGAATCTGTATTTTCGGAGGGCGCAGAGGACTATTTGGTTGCCCAGCTTGTCCTTAAAGATATGCGGAATTTTGCGTATGTAATGCGCGACGGAGATATTTTTGAAGTAGAAAACGGCGCCGAACCGGTACTGCGGGCTTCGTTTACCTGGAGCGAAAAAGACGGCGGCATTATCCCCTGGTATGTCCAGTATGATAAAGACGGAAATATTGTATTTTTTGATATGGCATCGAACTCTCTGTTCCGCATTACAGACGGCAGGATATATGATATTGTTCCCCTTGCATGTTTTGAACCGCTAAAAACACGGGGAGAAAAACCTGCTCTTAGAGGATTTGGTTTTTACGGCGATATATTCGCCGGCGTCTACGGAGATACGGTTTGGCTGTATGACGGCGGATATTTTACCGCCTACGAAGGAGAATTGCACCTCCCCTTTGCCGAAAGACTGCGCATAATAACCGTTCAAGTATCCCTGATACTGGGAATCCTTTTCCTCATTGCGGCGCTGTGTTTTCTGTTCATCGGTATTCTGAACCGGTATATTTCGCTTTTTATCAAGCAAACCGCAGCCATCATGCCTCTGTTAATAGCCGCGTTCATAATTCTGTTCTCGGTAACATTCAACATTATGATAAACCGTCTTAACGACGAGGTGTTTAATGAAATGCATGCTCTGGCGGTATTATCCGCGAAACTGATAAACGGGGACGACCTTGACAACCTTATTACCACAAAAGATTGTCATAGCGATTCGTATAAAAATCTGTTAAAGACATTAAAAGAAATTACCGGAAATAATGCCGATCACTGGAACAAGGGATATTATGCGGCGCTTTTTAAGGGTAGGCATTTTGAATATGTCGTAGCGATTTCCAGCGAAGAAATCAACCTCTTCCGTCCGGCGGAGCTGCTTGAAGGAGATGATTACCACCATTTTATAAACGGACAGCCGATTGGCGGCATCTTTTCCCTGGATGACGGTGAATGGGCATTTGCCGAAGCTCCGGTGTACAACAGCGCCGGAAAGATAGCCGGTATGTTTGAAGTCGGCCTTGATATGACGGCTTTTGAAATCGGTAATGCAAAACTCAAAAGGGAAGTTGCACTTATTGCCGCAGTTGTTTGCATAGTCATTCTGCTGGCGCTTGGTATTATGGTTTCCATTGTTGTCAAACAACTATCCGCCGTGGCCGGAGTCCTGCACTCAATATCCGGCGGAAATCATTCCGAGCGTGTCCGCTACAAAGCGCGGGACGAACTCGGCAGGGTAAGCCGCGGACTTAACAGTATGGCGGAAGAACTCCAGAACCAGTTTGACCGTATTAACCGGCTTAATGAATCGACCATCCGGTTTGTGCCGCTGCAATTTATGGAACATTTGGGCGTTTCCGACATAACCAAAATGAAACTGGGCGATAATGTACAACGGGAAGTAAGCGTACTGTTTTTTGATATACGTGCATTTTCCATTAATTCGGAAATGATGACAGCACGGGAGAACTTTGTATTTATCAATGAAATACTGGGCATTGCCGGCCCCATTATACGAAAACACAACGGTTTTGTGGATAAATATATCGGCGATGCGGCAATGGCTCTTTTTGATAACGGGCTGGATGCGGTACGGGCAGGTGTTGCGTTATACCGGAAACTGGTGCTTGACCGGAATACCAGAATAAAAATCGGAGTAGACGGCATAAACATCGGAGTCGGGATCCACACCGGTTCTGTTATGATGGGTATTGTCGGCGAAAACGAGCGGCTTTCCAGTACGGTAATTTCGGCAAACGTTAATCTTGCTTCCCGTATGGAAGGACTTTCCAAACAAACAAAGTCGGGAATACTTATTACCAGAGATACAATGAACCAGCTTTCGGGCAACGAATCAGAATTTGCATACCGCTTTATCGGCATGGTGCAGGCCGCCGGGGTAAATGAAGTAATGGGCGTATTTGATATGCTGGACGCGCTTCCCGCCGGAGACAGACGATCCCGGCTTCGCACCAAAACAATTTTTGAATCGGGCGTACG
>WRIX01000014.1:0-34925 GCA_009782495.1 Treponema sp. | reverse complement strand
GCAACGCATGACTTACAGCACATTGTAGATACTCTGTACGATATATCGCTCAAAGCCGGATTAAAAGCCCTGCCGGTATGGGACATTGAAGAACGCTTTCTTGAAGATTACCGGCGCTTAAAGGGATATGTTATGAAATGCGGATTCAACGATACCATGAGCGAATATGTGTACAATACGGAAGAACTGCTTGATCTAAAGGGTGAAACACATTACTACAAGCGCAAACGGCTTAAAATGTTTCTTGACAAGCCGAATGTTTCTGTAGAATCCATAACCAAAGACAACATTAACCTGTGTCTTGATATAGAGAACCAATGGTGCAGCTTACAGGATTGCGTTCTGTGCGGATCTTTTGCCGGTTGTTCAAAAAAAACACTGGAAATTATGATTGATATTTTTGATGATTTTTTGTATCATGGTATTATCGGTTATGTTGACGGAACGCCGGCCGGTTACCTGTTTTTTGAAAAGGCAAACGAAGAACTTGCCTACATTCATTTTGTAAAAGCGGCTATTCCGAATTTCAGTGTATTTTTATATTATACTGCCGTTCAGCGTTATCTGTGCGGCGTTAAAAAAATAAACAACGGAGCTGATTTGGGAAAAGAAGGCTTGCGGCTCTTCAAGAAACAATTAGGCGCCCATGAACTTATAAAAAAATACCTTTGCACTTTTACCAAAGAAGGCTGATATGAAAAAAATAAAATGGTATGTTTTTACTGCATTCCTTATGTTTACCGTTATGTTGTATATGAACAGGGAATATATAACATACCAGCCCTGGCTCGAGGAAGAACCGCTGGAATGGATAGCCTATGCAAGCGGCAACGGAGAAACAACAGCCATTATTGCAGATTCCGCAAGAACCATTATAGTGATAAATAACGAAGGTGAATTACTGTATAAATTACATGCCGGCAATGATACGTCACGTTCGTTTGTTTCCGCCGAACTGGTTGAACTGGATGCCAATAACAATTTATATGTGTATGATAAAATTTTCGGCGGCGCATTTGAAGAAAGCACAGAACGTATATTAAAATATTCACCCGATGGAAAGTTTCTTGGCGTTATTTATTCTTATTCCTACATTAACAAAGACTTTATAATTTCCAAAGGCAAAATAAGCGGCATGGCTTCTATCGGAGATATACTTTATCTGGCCAGACTTGAACATGAAGGTTTTTATCTTGACTGTATATATGCCCTGGAAGAGGACGAAGTGCGGACGTATGCCTTTGTTGAATATCCCAATGCTTTCCGGGACTTGTCATATTGCAGAATAAATATCAAAAATCAGCGCATTGTATGGACAACAAAATCCGGAACCATACTCCAGTACAGCTTTTCGGGATGGCCTGTAAATGAAATTATTGCCGGCGACAATATGTCTCCGTACATGGCAGTATCTGACAATGATGATAATTTTATCTATACAGACATTTTAAATTGTGAAATCGTTCGTATAGACAGTCAAACAGAGGAAAGAACAACATTATTTCACCGTCCAATGTCAGACGGACTGTTTTATTATTACATCAATAATAACAGGAATATAACGTATGCTTCCTATAATTCCGGCGATGTACTTGTTATTGACAGCAACGGTACATGCACAAGCATCGATTCCTATTCCTATTCAAGATATGATATAATTGCAAGACGTATAATTTTTTCCGTATGTATTGTTAATATAATCCTGCTTATATTAATGCTTGTCTGGGGAATTTCATTTTTATCAAAGCAAAAAACAAGCGGTGTTTTTAAGCAAATAATTCTTGTCGCTTTATGTATTATTTTCGGAGCCGGTATTTCTTCATTTATTATTTTAAAGGAAATGCAGAAAAAAAATACCGAAAATACATTCAATGAACTGGAAAAAATTTCCAGATTGCTTGCTGCTTCCATAGACATAGGTTTTATTACCAGCCTGGAATCGCCCGGACAATATGACAGCGAAGAATACATTGCTTTTGCGGAACATATCAAGACGCTCTTTTCGGAACTGCCGTTTGACGGAAAACAGGTATATCTTATGCTTTGGAAAGAACACAACGGCGTTGTCTATTCCATGTACGACCTGGAAGATGCACTGGGTACGTTTTACCCTTACGATGAATACGAGGACAGCTACATTGAAGAAGTATTTACTTCGGGGGAATACAACCGCTTTGTTGACAATTTACCGTCTGGAACATGGGAATATGTTTTAGGTCCCATTTTTGACAAAGACGGAAATACAATTGCTGCCATTGAAATAGGTTACAATGTAAAGGTAGTTGAAGAAGAAAACAAGACAATGTTAATTCAGGTAACGCTTATCGTTCTTGCAACCACGGCAGCATTTCTGTTGATTGTTATTGAGTGTCTTTTAATGCTCGATGCTTACAGAAAAAACAGCGACGAGCTTACCGGAAACAGTAAAACAGAACTTAAACCAAATATGCTTAAATGCATTATTACTCTTCTGTTAAATGCCTACAAAAATAATACCGTTAAAGAAAAAGCTTCCGCAATATTACCACGTCTTGCCAGTCCGGTTATCAGCCATCTTGTAAACACCTATAAGGCCAATTTCAGTTCGGTTTTTCATCCGGAATTGCTCCGGGCCGCGGCTTTTTTCATGTTCTTTTCGGCCAATTTTGCAACGGCGCTTTTACCAATGTATGCGGCCGGGCTTTATATACCGATTTTTAACCTTCCGCGGGAATTTATTGTTACCCTTCCGTTTACTGCCAATGTAGTTTTTATGATAATTGCCTTATTGGTAATTCCCGGTATTCTGGAAAAGGCAGGGGCAAAAAAAATCAGTTTTGTGTCAGCCATTTTATTTTTAACCGGAAATATCCTTTGCATTATTGCGGAAAATATTATTCATCTGTCAATAGCGTACGGATTAATGGGCCTTGCCTGCGGTGCGTTCGGGTTAATATTCAATACAATAATTGGATCTCAAAAAAACCCGGCGGATATGAACAGCGGCTTTGCCCATTATAATGCGTCCTATCTAGCCGGAGTGAATGTCGGGGTTGTTTTTGGGTCAATAATCGCGCAGTTTTTTCCCTACAGAACGGTATTCTGGTTTGCATCCGGCATAGCGCTGTTGTTCTTAATCATCATTGTATTTTCACTGCGTTCCAGACTGCTTCGGCATTATTACGATGTGCAGTATACCAAAGAGGAAAGTGCGGAAAAATTCGCTTTTGTAAAATTCATATTCAGACCTGTTGTACTTTGTACCCTGCTTCTGGCGCTTATGCCTATTGTTGTCTCCATGAGTTTTATGGAATATTTTATGCCTATTTTCGGAACAGAGAACGGTCTAGGGGAAGCCAATATCGGACAACTAATGCTGTTAAACGGATTGTTTGCGATTCTTTTCGGCGCAAGCCTATGCAAGTTCGTGTCCAAAAAAATACCCATATTGATCACAATTCTTTTTCCGCTTCTGCTGGACGCGGGAGCACTGTATTTATTTTCCCTTAACGTTTCAATAAACATGTTAATCGTAACAATAATCCTTCTTGCCATTGTCAACATCTTTGCGTCAACCAACATTCAAACCTATTATACGCTTTTGTATCAGGACGGAGGTATTCCTTCGGTAAAAGCGCTCGGCTCATATTCCGTTATAGAAAACTTGTCTATGGCCATAGGCCCGATCATTTTCAGCTACATACTGGCAAACGATATTAGTACGGGAATGACAATGCTGGCAGCCACAATGCTTGGGTGTATAATTGTATTTACGGTTGTTTCAAGGTTGTCTGTAAAATGGAATGATGATACACTGAATAAAATAATGGAATAACAATTCCGTTAAAAAAGGGGTGTATTATGGCTGCTCGTACTTCAATAAAGCGCAGATTGCTGTTTTTTTCGCTGGCGTTTTTTCTGGTGATTTTTATCGGGGGAAGCGCTGCTTTTGCCCTTTCCAGATGGCAGATTGCCCATGCAAACGCCGGCCATGAACTGTCACGGGTTGTAGAAATAGAACAGGTCAGGCTGGAAGCATCAGTTAATGGCGAAATTGCCATTGCCCTTAAAATGGCTGATTCGCCCTTGATAAAACGGCACTTTCTCGACCCCGGAAACGAAGAATTGCGAAGAATTGCCTTTGAGGAAATTGCCGGATACCAGCAGGCTTTTGCCAGTAAAGCGGTTTTCTGGGCAAGCGACACTGACAGGGAATTTTACTTTGATGCGGGCAATCATTACACGATTGATCCCGAAGATCCCGATAATTATTGGTATAAAATGACCCTGTACGAAACGAAAAAATTCAATTTTAATATCAACTACAATTCCGAAATGCAAAGGATCATGCTTTGGATAAACGCTCCGGTCTTTGACGCCAGACATACACCTATAGGTCTTGTTGGAACAGGCATCGACTTGTCGGAATTTGTTAATGCAATATACAAAGGCTATACGGACAAGGCGGCACTGTACTTCTTTAACTCCCTGGGAGAAATAACAGGCGCACAGGACATGGAACTAATCACCAAAAAAGTAACCATAACTGATGAACTTGGCTCTGCAGGCGCTGAAATTCTTGAAAAGGCAAATAATATGGAAGACAGGGAGATTCATTACTTTAATACATCCGGTGGTGAGGTTGCATTAGTCGAAATACCGTCTTTGAAATGGTATATCACCGCAATTCTTCCCATAACCATTTGGGATTCATTGGACAGTCCCATGACGGTTATCTTTATGGCAATGATGGTTGTAATCGCACTTATTTTTATTGTATTCTATTTTTTCATCACCGGACTTGTAAAACCTCTTAACGTAATGGTAACAACCCTTGATAAAATTTCCGAGGATTGGGATATGACCCGGCGGCTTAAAGTCCGGCACAAAGACGAAACCGGTATATTGGCAGAATTTTTCAACCTGACCTTTGAAAAAATCAGCATACTCCTTAAAGGTATAAAAAACAAAGCCTTTACCCTTTCGGATACCGGAGATGAACTGAATGCCACTATGGATGAAACCTCCCTGGCCATTACCAAGATCGATACGGAAATTCAAAAAATGCGGGAAATGGTTTTGTCTCAGGCGGATGAAGTAAACAATTCGACAGTATCAATCGAACAGATCATTAAGGAATTGGATAACCTTAACAACCATATAACTGTTCAAGCAGAAAATGTTTCCCAGTCCTCGGCGGCCATTGAACAAATGCTTGCAAGCATACGTTCCGTAACCGAAACCCTGATTAAGAATTCATCAAACATCAATTCGCTGACAGAGTCTTCCGAAACCGGACGAAACGATCTGCAAAAAGTTTCCGAAGACATTCAGGAGATCGCCCATGAGTCGGAAGGACTCCTGGAGATTAACTCGGTAATGCAGAATATTG
This sequence comes from Treponema sp., assembly GCA_009782495.1. Taxonomy (GTDB): domain Bacteria; phylum Spirochaetota; class Spirochaetia; order Treponematales; family Breznakiellaceae; genus WRIV01. The sequence continues at coordinate 29,554 of WRIX01000014.1, read as the reverse complement.
CCAGCCAGACCAATCTTTTGTCCATGAATGCAGCTATAGAAGCGGCTCATGCCGGGGAATCGGGAAAGGGGTTTGCCGTAGTAGCGGACGAAATCCGCAAGCTGGCAGAAAATTCCAGCAATCAATCCAAAACGATCAGCACCGTACTTAAAAAAATAAAAACCTCCATTGACGCCATTACTAAATCGACCAGTGTTGTACTGGAGCGTTTCAGCACCATTGAGCGGGAAGTCAATATCGTATCAAATCAGGAAACCCAGATACGCAGTGCGATGCAGGAACAGGAAAACGGCAGCCAGCAAATTCTGGAAGCAATTATGCGTCTTAATTCAGTTACTAGCGAGGTTCAGAAAGCGTCTTCCGATATGGCGGGCACCAGCAAGGAAGTACTTAACCAGAGTACCAATCTTAAGCGGATCAGCGGCGAGGTAGCGGGTGAAATGGACGATATGACGCAAAACGCGGAAATGATCACCAGCGCCGTCACCCGGGTACTGGAGATAAGCCAGGAAAACAAGGAAAATATCAGCAGCCTGACTTCAGATATTGGGAGGTTTAAGGTAGAATGATTACCCGGAAACCTCAGTTTCCGGGTAACTCTATTGTTTCTCTGCAAGCAGAAAGAAAAGTGTCCATATCTTCGCCGGTTCCTATGCTTACCCGCAGATAATCGGCAATGCGCGGCTTGTTGAAATGACGTACCAAAATGCCTTTATCGCGCAAAGATTGAAACAAAGCCTGACCGCTTATGCCGGGATACGTAACGAACAAAAAGTTTGCTTTTGACGGAATTACAGTAAAGCCCATTGCCTTTAAGCCAATGACGGTTGTTTCCCTGGTTGCTATTACTTTTTGATTTATCGTTTCATAATAAGACTTGTCCAAAACAGCAGCACTTCCGCCGGCAAGGGCAAGGGCATCCATCGTATAGGAATTAAACGAATCACGCACACGAAAAAGGCCCGCTATTAATTCCTCGCTGCCGATAGCAAAGCCAACACGAAGCCCTGCCAAAGAAGCGGATTTGGAAAGAGTATGAACGGTAAGCAGATTCGGATGATCGTTAATATGGGGTACAAGCGATTGGGCGCCAAATACAGCATAAGCTTCGTCAACTACGAGTACACGATTATTCTGTTCAAGCTTTCGTGCCAGTTGCAGAAGATCGGATGCAGGAAGGTCACGGCCGGTAGGAGCATTGGGGTTGGAGATAATAACGCCGCCGGAACCGGCGGAATAATCATTAAGATTGATGGAAAAATCTTCCCCGATCGGAATGGTTTTATACGGAATATTCCACAGATCGGCATAGACCGGATAAAAGCTGTATGTAATATCGGGAAATAAGATTGAATGTGTGGTTACACTTTCCTTTTCAGGAGTTTCAAAAAATGCGCCAAAGACAAAGCCCAGCACTTCATCGGAGCCATTGCCGGGAAAAACCTGGCTCGGCTTAACCCCATAGGCGGCAGCAACAACTTCCCGAAATTCGGTACAAAGCGGATCGGGATAAAGCCGCAGTTTATCTCCTTTTGCACGGCTGTCCTTACCCTGAGAAGTAATTGCTAAAGCCTGTTCAATTGCTTCAATTACTTTGGGTGACGGCGGATATGGATTTTCATTGGTATTGAGTTTGATAAATTTCCGATCTTTGGGCTGCTCACCGGGAACGTAGGGAGTAAGGTTGACTGTCCGTTTGTTCCAAAAAACACTCATTATAATGCTGCCTTATTTATTGTGACGTCTTGTCGATCGCCTTTGTCTTTTGGGAATATGATATTGGCCAGTGTAATTCCTGCGGATACCATTACCAGTCCGCACATATCAATTGCGCCGAGGAAACTGAACCCTGTAGCCTCCATTTCCAGCAGGACTATGGGCAATATGGCAGCATGGTACACACCGCCGATAATTGCCGGCCAAATTAAAAGCCCTGCAATTGCACCTGCAAGAAGCGGGCTGACGTTCAATGCCGCTTCAATTAATGACTTAATTCCGTCTCCGGCTATTAATGCCAGGGGCGCTATTAAAAACATACCTATTAACCCGGCGATTAACCCGCCGAGTCCGCCTGCGGCGATATTTGCCGTTGTTCCGGGAACCCTGTGTTTAAAGCAAAATGTAATTATGTAATATGCAAAAACACCGGCCAGAATACCGGCTATCAGACCGCCTATAATACCTCCGTCCTTAGACAGGATTCCGGCTGCCAAACCGGCTACTATACCTACTTCGTCAAGACCGGAAACCTGTTTGGCGGCAATTGCAGCGATAATAACCGGTAAGGCTCCGACCAGAGCATTAAAAACATCTCCAAGTATCTCAAGACCGGGAATCTTGCTAAGAGCCAATGCGAGTGCCATTGCAATAAATCCGGGCAAGGCTGCCATCATAATACCGCGGAAGTTTACACGCTTCCAAATGCTTCCCGAAACAGCTTCGCCTCCGGCAGCCGCAGAAGAGCCAATAACCGGCATATATTTCAGTTTCCACTCTCCGGCCAAAGCTGAAATAAACGCTACTGCCCTGGTGCGGTTTGTTGTACCCGTCGTTCCGGAAGCGGAAATAACCTTTACTCCCATTTTTTGAGAATTCGCCATCGAAGCGCCGCCCGTACCAACAGCCGGGATTTTCTGTTCGGCCATAGCTTTAACAGAAGCGCTGTTAATATTTCCGGGATCACAGCTCATCATTACAACGCCGTCAATTTCGCCATTCTTTATTTTTTTTGCCAGGGTTTCATCCAGGGCCTTTGCCTGCTCATTAATTTCCTTCAGCGCCGCTTCCGGTCCTGATTCAATACCGCCGCCGCCCAGCGTGTAAAGCCGTGCTTTTGCATCGGGGAAAATATTGTCCATACTGGCGCTCGCCCCAATAAACTCAACAAATGCAATTTCCATACCCGCAGAGTCTGCCTGTACAAAAATCTCCTTTAAAAGGGCGGCGGGATTGTTGCCTCCCTGAGCATATAAATTTCCGCCGCTGCTGCCGATTATTGCTATCTTACGTATGTCCTGACCATCCTGCATCTGCTTCATAGATTACTCCTTTTCCAATTATTTTCTTTGCCCGCCCGAAGGCAGACTCACTTCACCGCTGCTATTATACTCCAAAACAGTATCATTAACCCAGCTTTGCTTACCCCAGCGTTCCCTTGGTAGAAGGGATGGCTTCCGCTGCACGGCTGTCAATTTCACAGGCTTGCCGCAGAGCACGGGCGGCCGCTTTAAAGAGGGCTTCGATTTTGTGATGATCATTTCTGCCATACAGTATTTCCAGATGAAGGGTAAGGGCAGCGCTTGAGACAAAACCCTGCCAGAAATCTTCCACTATATCGGTTTGGAAAGAAGCTGATTCAGATGCAGCATCCGGATTATTCGTTCTTTGAACCGGTGCGGAAATCAGCGGTATCCCCGAGAGCTGCACATTGAACATCATAAAGGCCCGGCCCGAAACATCTGCCGAAACCCTGGCCAGAGTTTCGTCCATCGGAAACAGACACGAACCTACGCGCACTATACCGCGCTTGTCACCCAGGGCTTTTGCAAAACATTGACCCAGCACAATACCGGTATCTTCAACAAGGTGATGCTGATCAATTTCCAGGTCTCCCCTTGCCTTTACTTCCAAATCAAAAAGGCCGTGTTTGGCAAATGTATTAAGCATGTGTTTCATAAACCCAATCGGATAATCAAGCGTGGCAAGGCCGGAGCCATCCAGATTCAGTGTGATTGAAATATCCGTTTCCGACGTGGTTCGTTTTATTGTTGCGTTTCTCATGGCACTACCTTCCGTAAATCGTATTCTACTATATCGGTTGCACCGCTTTTTTTTAAGCGGGGAATCAAATCGGGAATTTCGCTTTTTTTAACGGCAATCTTAACCGCAAAACCTTTGTCTCCGTAAAGCGGAGAAACAGTTGGACTGCGCATGGCCGGAAGGGATGCAACAATCTCTTCAAAGCCGTTTTTGGGCATGTTCATCTCCAGCATGACCCTTTCCCTTCCGTCAAGCACCGACCTGAAAAGCATAATCAGTTCTTCTATACGGCTGCGTTTTTCCTTGTTTGCCATAGCCGCTTTGGAAGCGATAAAACGGGTTGATGATTCCAGCAAGGTATCCACAATTCGAAGACCGTTGTCTTTAAGGGTCTGGCCGGTTGAAGTATTGTCGATGATCATGTCCGCATCATCCGGCGGGAACACTTCGGTTGCCCCGTAAGTGCGGAGTATGCGGTATGTGCAGCCCTGCCCGGACAGCCACTCTTCTGCAAGTCTTACGTATTCGGTGGCAACAACAAGCTTTTTTTTAAGCAAGGTTTCATTGTTAACACTTGAGGGAACAGCCGCAACAATACGTACCTTGTCAAAACCAAGGTCAAGCAGCTCTTCCACATCAGCGCCGCTTTCCTTTATCCAGTCTATCCCCGTAAAACCCGCATCGTGACTTCCCAGTTCCAATAATTCACCTACATTTTGAGGTTTCATTATCTTTACATCCAGCCAATCCGCGGCTGAAAACGGCCTGTACGTTCTGTCGGCCCTGGCAAGGGGAAATCCCGCCTCAGAAAAGAGTTGTAAGACATTGTCGAAAATACGGCCCTTGGGAAGGAGAACCCGAAGCTTTTCTGTCATAGTATTAACGTATCACAAGTTACTGTCTTTGAGTAGAAGCCTTTGGTAAAACCGCCGTGTACGATTTTGGTACAGCTGCCCTGGATTTACGCACTGTATTACCCGGCGTCATTCATCTGCTTCTTCCGGTTCCGCTTCCACCATTTCTTCCTGGGTAGCCATCATTTCCTCTTCCGCCAGGGCTTCAAGTTTTCGCTGCTCAAGGATCTCCTGCATCTGGACATCAAGATCCTGGGAATCTTCGTCGAAGAGTTTTACAGCCCGGTACCGCTTCATGCCGGTACCGGCAGGAATGGGATGACCTATAATGATGTTTTCCTTTAAACCCCGCAGCGCATCGGTTGATCCTGCAATGGCCGCATTGGTAAGTACGCGGGTTGTTTCCTGGAAACTTGCCGCAGAAAGAAACGAATCAATATTAAGGGCCGCTTTGGTCATGCCCTGGAACATAGGCCGGGCAATTGCCGGCTGGCCTCCTTCGGTAATAACCCGGTTATTTTCTTCGTGGAATTTGTACTTGTCAACCATCTGACCGTAAATAAAGCGGGTATCTCCAACGGCTACAATTTCAACTTTTCGCATCATTTGGCGAATGATAATACCGATATGCTTATCGTTAATTGAAACGCCATTAAGCCGGTATACCTCTTTAATTTCATCCATCAGATAGCGCTGCAGTTCCGATTCGCCGTGTATATGGAGTTTGTCGTGGGGATTAATCGCACCATTGCAAAGCAATTCACCTGCTTCCACTGTGTCGCCGTCACGAATCAGAAGCCGCTTGGTTATGGGAACCAGGTGTTTATATTCCTTTCCAAAAGCATCCTGAATTATCACTACCCGTTTGCCTTTGACGATACCTCTGAAAAACACTTTTCCTGCAACCTGGGCAAGTACAGCGGGGTTTTTAGGTTTGCGGGCTTCAAAAAGTTCACTTACCCTTGGCAGACCAAGTGTAATGTCCATAGCTTTGGCGCTTTCCTTTGTTGTCTTGGCAATGGTGCGTCCGGCATGTATATGTTCATCTTCGTTAACCAGAATATAGGCGCCGCTCGGAAGGAAGTAAGAAACTACTTCGTTTCCGTTATCATCCACAATAATAATCCTGGGCTGTTTGCTTTCCAACTGGAATTCGGTAATCCGTTTTTCCATTTTCCCTTCTCCGCTCGGTTCTTCTTTCATGGTTGTTCCGGGAATAATGTCTTCGTAAATAACCTTTCCCCCTGCTTCGGCAATTATAGGATCGTTAAAGGGATCGAAAGAGGCGATGGTTTTTTCTGCTTCCACTATTTCGCCCTGCTTTGCGATAAATTCAGAACCGTTGCGGATTTCGATTTTCTGATCCTGACCAATCAGACAGAGCATGGAATTTCTTCCATTGCTGTCTTTCAGAACCAGGGCATAGGCGATTTCCGGCGACAAAATTTCTTCGCTGCCCCGCTTAATGATGGGCGCCCCGCGGATGACCCGCTTGCCATCCTCAACAAGGAGTTCATCTTTTGCTTCCAGTTTATATTCCATCATAACCTTGTTTACAATGGCATGGCCTTTACGGGTAAAAAGCCAGTATGCGGGTTTGGTAACTTCCAGTTTACCTTCTTTGTTTTTGGAATTTACTTCCGGCATTTCAACATGAGCGCCCTCCACATCACGGATGTAAACAGGGTATTTAAGGAAGATGCGGTTATCCTCGCTGATTTTGGTTGCGGCTCCTCCTATATGGAAAGTACGCATGGTAAGCTGGGTTCCCGGCTGACCGATGGACTGAGCTGCAATGGTTCCCACCGCTTCTCCTATATCAACAGAACGATTGGTTGCCAGGTTCCTGCCATAGCACTTGCGGCAAACCCCATGTTTTGCTTCACAGGTAAGCACCGTTCTTATCTGAACGGACTCAACGCCCGCAGCTTCAATCTGTGCGGCTGTCTCCGGAGAGATTTCTTCATTAACATCAATGATTAATTCTCCGGTTATGGGATGCTTTACCCGTTCCAGAGTATAACGCCCGATAATGCGGTCTTTTAAGTGTTCGGAAATATCTTCGCCTTTCTTGATTGCCGAATATAAAATTCCGTTGATCGTTCCGCAATCATCTTCGTTGACTACCACATCCTGCGCTATGTCTACAAGACGGCGGGTCAGATAACCTGCTTCGGATGTTTTAAGAGCTGTGTCGGCAAGAGCTTTCCGCGCACCGTTAGTCGAAATAAAAAATTCAATAACCGAAAGGCCTTCCTTAAAATTCGCCCTGATGGGAATTTCTATAAATTCTCCGGTAGGCTTTGCCATAAGACCGCGCATACCGGCAAGCTGACGGATTTGCTGAAGGCTTCCGCGCGCGCCGGAGTTGGCCATCATATGGATCGAATTGAAGCCGTCCCTGTCCGCTTCCAGGGTCTTCATCAAAATTGCGGCAAGTTCATTATTGGTGCGGCCCCAGGCTTCGATAATAGTGTTGAACCGTTCTTCTTTGGAAATTAACCCCTTGCGGTACTGCATTTGAATATCTTCAACTTCCTTGTTCGCCTTTTCAATCATCGCAGGCTTTTCCTTGGGAACCACAATATCATCAATGCCGATTGTCGCTCCAAAGACTGTAGCATACCGGTAACCGGTAGCTTTAATTGCATCAAGCACTTTTACCGTAGTCCACGAACCGTTTTTCTTGAAGATTTCTTCTATCAGTTCTCTCAGTTCCTTGTCTTTCATCTCGAAATTAATGAATGGAATTTCGGCGGGCATTTCTTCGTTAAATACCAGCCGTCCTGCGGATGTTTTGATAAATCCGCCGGGTTCCTGTACGGCAAGCTTGCCGACCCTTTCCCAGACATTCTTTTTTGGTAACTTAACGGTAATTTGCGCTGCCCATTCCAGGGCTTTTGATTCCACAGCCATTAACACTTCTTCAGTGGAAGAATAGCGGTGTCCCGTACCTTTTGCCTTGGGCTTAATCCGGGTAAGGAAGTTTATCCCAAGAACCATATCCTGAGAGGGGAATACAATCGGTTTTCCGTTGGCAGGGTTTAAAAGATTTTTTGCGCTGAGCATTAAAGTCCAGCATTCCATCTGGGCTGCCTGTGTCAAAGGAACATGGACTGCCATTTGATCGCCGTCAAAGTCGGCGTTAAAGGCATGACACACAAGGGGATGCAGTTTAATGGCTTTTCCTTCCACCAATACCGGTTCAAATGCCTGAATCCCCAAACGGTGCAGCGTGGGCGCACGATTAAGAAGCACCGGATGTTCTTTAACTACCTCGTCAAGAATTGCAAAAACTTCCGGCGTTTCCTGTTCCACAAGTAGTTTTGCTTTTTTAATATTGTAAACAACATCCTTGTCCACAAGTTTCTTCATTATAAAAGGCTTAAAAAGCTCCAGAGCCATCTTGGTCGGAAGACCGCATTGCCACATTTTCAGATCCGGCCCTACGGTAATTACCGAACGCCCGGAATAGTCAACGCGCTTGCCCAACAGATTCTGTCTGAACCGGCCCTGTTTGCCTTTAAGCATATCACTGATTGATTTAAGGGGCCTGTTACTGGCGCCTTTAACCACCCGCTTTTTCTTGGAATTGTCAAAGAGTGCATCCACCGCCTCCTGAAGCATACGCTTTTCGTTGCGGATTATAATGTCGGGAGCATTGAGTGTCTGAAGCCGTTTAAGACGGTTGTTCCGGTTGATTACACGGCGGTAGAGGTCGTTTAAATCGCTTGTTGCAAAGCGTCCGCCGTCCAATTGCACCATAGGCCGCAGATCAGGCGGAATTACGGGGATTACTTCAAGGATCATCCATTCCGGTTTATTGGAAGAACTGCGGAAATTTTCCACAATTTCGATTCGTTTAAGAAGCCGCTTGTTGCTTTTAGCGCCTTTTTCGATCATCTTGGCCCGCAAATCAACTGCAATTTCATCCAGGTTTACATTTTCCAGCAGGGTTCTTATTGCTTCAGCCCCCATGCCTGCAGAAAAACTTTGACCATACCGTTCCTGGGCCTCGAAGTATTCTTCTTCCGTTAATAGCTTGTTTTTCTTTAAATCCGTATCACCTGCCTCAATAACCACATACTTTTCGTAGTACAGCACAGAACGCAGATCAGCCATAGTCATATCAAGGAGCAGTCCCATACGGCTGGGAACCGACCGGTAATACCAGATATGGGACACCGGGGCGGCCAATTCAATATGCCCCATGCGCTCACGGCGTACTTTAAAGTGGGTTACTTCCACACCGCAGCGATCGCAGATAACGCCCTTATAACGTATCGATTTAAACTTGCCGCAGTAACATTCCCATTCTTTTGTAGTGCCGAAGATCCTTTCGCAAAAAAGTCCGTCTTTTTCCGGCCTGAGGGTACGGTAATTAATTGTCTCCGGTTTTTTTACTTCACCGTAAGACCATGCGCGGATCATCTCCGGAGAAGCCAGCTTAATCATTATTGAATCAAAATCCTGTATGTCCCTCATTTAAATCCCCTTTAACTTTTTAGTTCGGCTACCAGTTCCATCAACCCCGTTGATTTTTCCAGCAGCGCCCTAAGATCGCCGTCCGCCAGAGTTACAAGCCTGTCATTTTCAGAGGCAATGCCGTTCACTTCGTTCACCAGTGAAGTAACAGCCCGGCTTGATCCGGCCTGTTCTTCGGCCCTTTGCAGTATTGAATGAACCCGAATCATGGTTTCCCGAACCGTTGCTCCCGCTTCTGTTAATGACCGCGCCGCTTTATCCGACAGCTCAGTTACATGGCTAATGGAAGAAACTGCTTCGGACATTGCATTGATGTTATTTTGCGCCAGTTTCTGCATATCGGTGATACTGGCTCCTACTTCTTCGGCAGCGGACTGCGTTTTTTCCGCCAGCTTCCTGACTTCTCCCGCCACCACAGCAAAACCTTTGCCCGACTCACCTGCATGGGCAGCTTCAATGGAAGCGTTCATTGCAAGCAGATTGATTTGGGCGGCAATATCGGTGATCACATCCATTATGCTTCCAACAGTCTTTGACTGTTCGTCAAGTTTACCCACATTCTGTTTAAGGTTTCCCGTAAGGGTAAAAAGCCCTTCCATAGCCTTGCCTGACTGAACGGCCATTTCCATCCCCGCTTCAACTTTCTGATTGGATTCCTCGGATTTGGACGCCGCTTCTCCTGCACTGCCGGAAATCTGTTCCACTCCGCTGCTAAGCTGCTGCATTGAATCAAGTATACGAAGTATCTTTTCAACCTGGGTATCACTGCCGCTCTTGACACCGGTAACACTGCTGGAAATATTACTCACAGCATGTTCCACTTCCTGCGAAGCGGTTTCTACCCGGGCTGCCACACTCATCACTTTGTCGGCAGTTGCTTTGGCTTCCGTAGCGCGGATATTAGCTTCATCTTCCTTGGCCTTAACAGTTTCAAAACCCTTGTGAAGATTTTCCGCCATCCGGAGAAATGCCTGCTGCAAAACGGCAATCTCATCCTTGCCCTGAATCTGTATTTCTGTTTTCAGATTTCCCTGAGCTATCTGTTCCGCCGCCGCTACCGTTATCTTAAGAGGCGCATTGATCGAATGCATGGTCATAATACACATAGGGCCCAGGATAAGAAGGAGTATCACCGTTGCCGCGCCAATAATAAGATAGAGCCGCTTTTTCAGAGCCTCTTCCATATGGGCAGTTAGTTCTGCCTTATGGGTGTCAATATTATCAATATAAATGCCTGTAGAAAGCCAAATATCCGTACCGGGGATGTATTCTACATAAGCCATTTTGGGAGCAATCTCCATATCCGGCGGCTTGGGGAATACAAAATAAACAAAACCGCCCCCTTTTTTTGCATTTTCGTAAAGCTCCCTTACATAGTACACGCCGTTACTATCAGCTGTCTCTCCAAGATCTTCCCCTTCGCGCTGGGGCAGGGTTGGGTGCATAAAAATAACTGTACCAATATAGGTAAAGTAGTAGCCGGATTGATCTTCTTCAAAACGGTAATCCTGAATAAAGCTTTTAATAATGTCATGCTGTTCTTCACGGTCTGTTATCCCCTGTAATGCTGCCGCCAGGGCGATTGCCATGGATTGGGTGCCAAGTTTAATCTTTTCCTGCTGACCTTCGATCATCGCCTGTTCAGTTTCCGTTATCCCCTTGTCTTTTGCTTCTTCGGCTGTAAACAACATAATCACCGTAAGCGCCGCCGCCGAAAGAATCAGAATAAGAATTATTGCTACCAACCTTACAGCTATTGGTATGTTCCTTAACATAACGTTCCTCTTTTCTAGAAGTTACTTCCCGATTTGGTGATTAATTCCTCGTCTCTTTCCGTCAGGGGAATTTGTTTTCCCTTGGCATCGTAAATGGTCATGTCCAGAGCCAGCCCGCGCAGCTCCTGAACCAGTACGTTGAACGATTCGGGAATGCCCGCTGTAGTGGAAGGTTCGCCCTTTACGATCGCTTCGTATATCTTGGATCGTCCTGTCATGTCGTCCGATTTGATCGTTAACAGTTCCTGAAGCGTATTGGCTGCACCGTAGGCTTCAAGCGCCCAAACTTCCATTTCTCCCAGCCTTTGACCGCCAAACTGGGCTTTTCCTCCCAATGGCTGCTGAGTTACAAGAGAATACGGTCCGGTAGAGCGCGCATGCATCTTGTCATCAACAAGATGATGTAATTTAAGGAAGTAAATTATGCCGCAGAAAATCGGATTTACAAAAGTTTCTCCTGTTCTTCCGTCCCGGAGTATGGTCTTGCTGGTAACAGGAAGGCCCGCTTCTTTAAGTTTTCCTTCGATATCTTCAACCGACGGAGACTGGAAAACCGGTGTAGCGTACCATTCATCCAGGGTGCTTGCCGCCCAGCCCAATTCGGTTTCCAAAAGCTGACCAATGTTCATACGGGAAGGAACCCCAAGCGGCGTTAAACAAATATCCAGAGGAGTGCCGTTTTCCATATACGGCATATCTTCTTCCGGCAATATTTTGGCTACAACGCCTTTGTTGCCGTGGCGGCCTGCCATCTTGTCCCCTTCACGAAGTTTCCGTTTTGTAGCGATAAGTACTTTTACAACCTCATCAACACCGGGATTAAGATCATCCCCTTCGGAACGTTTAAGACGCTGTATATCTATGATTGTTCCTTCGATACCATGCTGTACACGGAGCGAGGAATCACGCACTTCTTTTGCTTTTTCACCGAATATGGAATTGAGCAGTTTAAATTCAGGCGTGGTTTCTGTTTCGCTTTTGGGAGTTACCTTGCCTACAAGAATATCTCCCGGCCAGACCTTGGCGCCCACACATATGATCCCTTCGGCATCAAGGTTATCAAGGCTTTTTTCCGATGTATTGGGAATGTCCCTGGTAATCTTTTCCGGTCCGAGTTTGGTTTCTCTGACTTCTGTAATAAATTCCTTGATATGAATTGAGGTAAACATATCTTCTTTTACTACACGTTCGGAAATAAGGATCGAATCTTCGTAGTTATAGCCGTTCCAGGGCATAAATCCTACAAGAATATTCCTTCCCAGTGCCAGCTCTCCGTCTCTGGTAGCGGGCCCATCGGCAATAACCTGTCCTGCAACTATCCTGTCGCCAACTCTAACAATGGGCCGCTGATTGTAGCAGGTATCCTGATTTGTCCTCTGGTATTTTGCCAGCTTATAAATATCAAGGCCGTCTGCCGTTGTTTGAGGACCCGCACCTACCTTGTTATCCGGTTTTATGGTAACTTCACCGGAACTAACCCGGATTACCGAACCGCTGCGGCGGGCTTTAATCAGCACGCCGGAGTCATAAGCGCACTTCCCTTCCATACCGGTTCCGACACGGGGCGCTTCGGGAAAAACAAGCGGCACTGCCTGGCGCTGCATATTACTTCCCATTAAAGCCCGGTTAGCATCGTCGTGTTCCAGGAAAGGAATAAGAGACGCCGATACGGATATAATTTGCTTGGGAGACACGTCCATGTACTGAATGTCTTCAGGAGAACGGTTACTGTAATCGCCTTCACGGCGGCAGGACACCTGATCTTCCGAAAAAGTTCCGTTATCGTTCAGCTGTGCCGAAGCCTGTGCAATGTAGCACCGGTCCTCGTCCATTGCAGAAAGATATTCAATGTCGGACGTAGCTTTGCCCTTTACAACTCTGCGGTACGGTGTTTCAAGAAATCCGTATTCATTAACCCTTGTGTAGTTGGCAAGAGAAACAATAAGACCGATATTCGGACCTTCCGGTGTTTCAATGGGACACATTCTGCCGTAGTGGGTATAGTGAACATCGCGTACTTCAAAGCCTGCGCGATCCCGGGAAAGGCCTCCGGGACCCAATGCGTTAAGCCTTCGTTTATGGGTTAATTCCGCAAGAGGATTTACCTGATCCATAAATTGGGAAAGCTGACTGGAACCAAAAAATTCTTTAAGGGCAGCCACAAGAGGTTTAATGGAAATCAGATCCTGCGGCTTTATTGTGTCGGTTTCTTTCAGGCTCATCCTTTCTTTGGCAATTCTTTCCATACGGCTGAAAGCTACCTTCATCGCATTGACCATAAGTTCGCCGACAGAACGGACACGGCGGTTACCAAGGTGATCGATATCATCCGGCTTTTCATCATTCACAAAAACCTTGATCAGGAATTTCATGGTAGCGATTACATCCTGTTTGTCCAGGGTATGTTCCTTTAAAGGTTCTTTGTAGTTAAACTTCTTGTTTAACTTCCACCGGCCTACCCGTCCCAAATCGTAACGGCGGCTGGTAAAAAACATACTGTTAAGGTCTTTTTCCGCCGCTTCTACGGTTATCGACTCACCGGGCATAAGCACCCTATAGACATCTGTTAATGCTTCTTCCTTGGTAGGTTCATCCCGGAAAGAATCTTCCTTAACAAATTTTATTTCCTCCCGTTCAAAACAATTCAGCAGTATGGGTGAATTGAGCGAATCCGGCGCTTCAAAATTAATCACTTCAATGGATTTGGTTCCGTTTACCAAAAGCTCGTCCACATTGTGCGGGTGGAGTTTTTCTCCCGTTTGGTAAAGTTTCTTTTTTCTCTCTCCGTCTGCCGTTGCTTCTGTTTCCGATTTTGACCAGACCGGCGCTGCCAGTATCTTGCCGGTTATCTGTTCACGGGTATCCTTGTCGTCTTTTATTTTAAAAGTTTCAACTGAATAGAAAGATCGGATTATTTCTTCTCTGGAGCTATAACCCAATGCGCGCAGGAAAATACTCCCCAGAATTCGTTTTTTTCTGTCAATCTTGGCAAAGATAAGTTCACGCTTCTGGTCAATTTCAAATTCCAGCCAGGAACCGCGATAGGGTATGATCCTGGAAGAAAATACTCCTTTTTCATGGCTGAAAATTACACCCGGAGAACGGTGTATCTGCGAAACCACCACACGTTCTGCGCCGTTGATAATAAAGGTGCCCCGTTCACTCATTATGGGAATGTCACCCATATAGATGTCTTTCTGGCGAATTTCTCCGGTTTGCTGGAAAATCAGGTTAATTCTGGCCTTTAGGGGCAGCGCATACGTAAGGCCTTTTTGCTTACAATCCAGTTCGGTAAATTTGATATGGTCTTCATCCAGGGTATAGTACTCGTATTCAAGTACCATATCCCCTCCGTTGGGACTTTCTATAGGAAAGGTTGATCTGAAAACTTCTTCCAGTCCCTGATGATCGGGGGCATTTCCGGCCCTGAGCTTTCCCCGCTGAAGAAAACGTTCGTAAGAGCAAAGCTGAATATCTATCAGATCCGGCAATTCAATCACATCGCGTATTTCTCTGCCTACGTATGATCTTTTTTCTTCTTTTCTTGTCTTTACCATTCCAACCCCCATTGGTTTACCGCAGATCTTCCCTCTGGCAGGGAAAAATCTGCGGATGTTTGAGTAAAAAATGGACTGTTCTTTTCTTCAACTCTGAAAAAAATTCCTTTCTTACTGAATTTCCACCGTACCGCCAGCGGCGCTGACCTGTTCTTTAATTTTGGCGGCTTCTTCTTTGGAAACACCTTCCTTAAGCGGCTTGGGCGCACCTTCAACAAGGTCTTTCGCCTCTTTAAGGCCAAGACCTGTTACCGCCCGGACTTCTTTAATTACCGGAATCTTTTTGGTTTCGTCAAACGCTTTAAGGATTACATTGAATTCGGTCTTTTCTTCTGCCGCTTCTCCGCCGCCTGCTGCGGCGCCCGGAGCCGCTGCTGCCGCTATTGCCACCGGGGCCGCCGCAGATACTCCGAATTTCTCTTCCATTGCTTTGACCAGTTCGGAAACTTCCAAAACTGTCATGGAAGCAATTGCTTCCAGAATTTCTTCTTTTGTGGCTGCCATATTATCTTCTCCTTAAGTTTAGTACACCCTTTATACAAAAGATGTTTTTAAAAACCTGACAGATAGCAACCTTCATAATGAAGTCTGACAGGTTCTCGTACACTTATCCTTTAAAATACCTCTCGCAAAGCCGCCAAGACACAAAGTTTTGGGCGTATTTTGCAAATCCCGCTCCTCTCTTTGCGTCTTTGTGCCTTCGCGAGGTAAAATTTAAAAATAAGCATAGATTCATTGTTTTATGCACCAGCTTTTTGATCCGCAATCGCCTTTACCGTCCTTACCAGGCGTGAAGGAATGTCGTTCAGCGCCGCCGCAAGGTTCCGTGCAGGACCGTTCATCACAGACATAAGCATTGAAATCAGTTCCAGTCTGCCGGGCAGTTTGGAGAATGCTTCTACCTGTTTATCCGAATAAACGGTATTTCCCACAAGACCGCCCTTGATCTTCAATGAAGGCGCTTCTTTGACAAAATCCATCAGTATCTTTGCTACTTCGTTGGAATCTTTGGGTGCAATCGCAATTGCCGTCGGTCCAATAAGGTAATCAGATACATCAGGTGTTTTAAGTTCTTCAAAAGCCAGGCGTGCAAAATTATTCTTTACGACTTTAAAAGATGCTTCTTTGCCCCGAAGCGATTTCCGCAATGTGGTAATCTGTTCTACAGAAAGCCCGCGGTAATCGGCAAAGATAAAATCGTTAGCCGTCCCTTCGCCGTCAGCCAAACCGGCGCTGGTAAAAACATTTTTAAGTTCGCCTATAGCTTTTGTTTTATAGTCCTGTATTTTACTGGCTACAATTGCCATGCTATTCCTCCTTGTAGGCGACCCATACACCGGGTCCCATAGTGGAAGCCACAGAAACGGTCTGAATAAACTCGCCCTTGGCATCCGAAGGCTTTTTCCGTTTAACTTCGGTAATTACAGCCCGTACATTCTCGGCTACTTTATCGCTTTCCATGGAAACCTTTCCCACGGCAAGGTGAACAACACCGGTTTTATCGGCCCGGAATTCAATACGGCCCCGCTTTAGTTCCGCCAAAGCTCCCTTCAGGTCAAAGGTAACGGTACCAGTCTTTGGGTTAGGCATAAGACCCTTGCGGCCAAGAACCATACCGAGCTTCCCTACATCCTTCATCATATCGGGGGTAGCCACTGCAACATCAAAGTCCAGCCAGCCTCCTTTGATCTTTTCGATCAAATCATCGGCCCCTATAAAAGCCGCACCTGCATCCTGAGCTTCTTTTTCCTTTTCAGGTTTGCAGAATACCAGTACCCGCTTTTCGCCCCTGAACTGATTGGGAAGCACTACCGTATCCCGAACGGATTGGCTTTTTTTCAGGTTGAGTTTAACCGACAGATCCACCGTTTCGTCGAATTTTGCAAATGCCAACGATTTAACTGTATCAAGCGCAGCTTTAAGATCGTAGGATACCGCCGAATCGTATTTTTTTACGCTTTCCCTGTATTTCTTGCCCCGTTTCATTTGTCCACCTCCACTCCCATGGACCGGGCAGTACCGGCAATGATCTTCATTGCGCCTTCAATGTCGTTGGCTGAAAGATCAGGCATCTTTAATTTTGCAATCTCTTCAAGTTTTGCTTTGGGAATCTTGCCCACCTTGGTTTTATGAGATTCGGGAGAACCCTTTTCCAGGCCGATTGCCTTTTTAATAAGCACCGCTGCCGGAGGGGTTTTTAAAATGAACGTAAAGGACTTGTCGGCATAAACGGTGATAACCGCCGGTATAATCAGTCCCGGTTCCATTGACTTCGTCCTGTCGTTAAACTGCTGGACGAACTGGGGTGCGCTGACGCCATGAGGCCCCAAAGCCGGTCCTACCGGGGGGGCCGGTGTGGCCTTCCCTGCGGGGCACTGGAGCTTGATATAGGCGACAACTTTTTTCTTTGCCATCGCATTCTCCTTTAGTGGTAGCGCCTGACCACTTTATCAAAGTGGTCAGGCGTTGGAGTTTCGCAAAGCGAAACTCCAGCCGGATTGCCGTCCGGCATAACGGCAACCAAAATTGATTGCCTCCCACATTTATAAAAAACACATTACGTGTCTTTACACTTTTTCTACCTGTAAAAGATCAACTTCCACCGGAGTACTCCGGCCAAATATCTGCACCATTACTTTAAGCTTGTTCTTCTCCTGATTCACTTCTTCTATAGTACCGGTAAACGATTCAAACGGGCCGTCAACAATTTTGACCTGCTCTCCCGAGTTAAAGACCTGGCGGGACCTTACGGGTTTTTCTCCCTTGATCTCCCCGGATTTCTGTAAAATACTTCTGGCTTCATCCCCGGAAAGAGGTTGGGGACGTTTATCAGCCGGGGTCCCGACAAATCCTGTAACTCCCTGAATTTTTTTTATTTTTGAACAGGTTTCTTTCCATGCAAGGCCTTCGGGCAGATCCAGCTCGACAAGAACATAACCGGGAAAGAACTTTTTTTTCTGGGTTCGCTTTTTACCGTCTTTTACCTCAATCACCTCTTCCTGGGGAACCTTGATATCTTTTACGATCTCCTTGTCCAGATCCCCTTTTTCGATCATGAGGTGAATTATCTTTTTTATCTTGTTCTCATACCCAGAATAAGTATGAAGAACATACCATCCCGCTGCCATTCCAAATCCTTAGTCTTTTTTACCTGAGCGCTTAAAAAAAGCGATCGGGCTCTTATTTAAATATAGTCTGCACCCCCAGGAGCAGAAGAACATCGACCAAGCCCAAAACCGCCGCTATAATAACTGTGGAAACAAGTACAACTCCCACAGAACTGATAACATCGTCCTTTCCGGGCCATACAACTTTGCGTAATTCGGCATAACATTCTTTAAAAAACTGGATTATCTTTTTCATTATCCCTGTTTCTCCTTTCAGGCGCAGTAGGCTTCGAACCCACGACCTGCGGTTTTGGAGACCGCCGCTCTACCAGCTGAGCTATACGCCTAGTACCTTTTATTTAACTTTTGTCTCTTTGTGCAGGGTATGTTTCCTGTCAAAAGGGCAATATTTGTTAAATTCCAGCTTTTCCTGGGTATTCCGCCTGTTTTTCTTGGTGGTATAGTTTCTCCGCTTACATTCACTGCATTGCAGCGCTATTAGCTCCACCGCTGTCTTTTTACTGGCCATATTTACTCCTTTCCAGGCTATTTACCATAATAATCCATACGGAAAAAACACAGCCCTCGATCAGCCAAGCGAAGCGCCGCTGACTTGACGGCTGTTTTTCCGTACGGAAAAAACACAGCCCTCGATCAGAATCGAACTGATGACCTTATCCTTACCATGGATATGCTCTGCCAACTGAGCTACAAGGGCAAAATATGATATGTTCCCTATAGTTTTGTGAAATTACCAAAAATTCAAGATTGTGTCAAGAGAGGCAGGAATATAATGTAGAAAAACAATATTATTCGTGCTATTGTAATGGCAAGGAGTAAGTATGTCTATACACATCGCAGCTAAACCGGGCGAAATAGCCGAGGCAATTTTGCTTCCCGGAGACCCTCTTAGGGCAAAATTTATAGCCGAAAACTACCTGGAAAATGCAAAAGAGTACACCAGTGTACGTAATATTCTGGGTTTTACAGGTAATTACAAGGGAAAACCGGTCTCTGTCCAGGGAACCGGCATGGGAATTCCATCAATTTCTATCTATATATATGAGCTTTTCCGTGATTATGGGGTAAAACGGGCCATCCGTATCGGTACAGCCGGAGCTATTCAGGAAAGCCTGAAAGTACGGGATATGGTTCTTGCCATGTCTGCATCTTCCGATTCTGCTGTCAATATCCGCCGGTTTGGAGGACATTGCTATGCCCCGACTGCCACCTGGAGCCTTCTAAAAACAGCCTGGGACGTTGCAAAAACCAAAGGCATGGAAGTAACAGTCGGGAATATTGTAAGCGAAGACCTTTTTTATACCGACGATCCGGAAGAATGGAAAAGCTGGGCCAAATACGGCTCCCTGGCTCTGGAAATGGAAACCGCCGAGCTATACACCGTTGCCGCAAAATTCGGCCGGGAAGCCCTGGCAATCCTTACCATGTCCGACCATCTGGTAACCGGAGAGATAACCACTGCGGAGGAACGTCAGACCGCCTTTACCCGGATGATGGAAATTGCCCTGGAAACGGCAATTTCGTAAGCAGACAGGCGTATTAAGGCTGTGGAATTCCAATAACGTTCTAGGTTGACCCGTAGACGGCGTATAGCCGTCGGAGCGCCAACCGTTAAGCGATGCGGGGCGGGGCACAATATATTTTACCCCTTAATTATACTGTTGAACATATTTATTCAACACTTCATTTATCATTGTTTGGTATTTTACATTATTTTTTTGGGCATGCCTTTTGAAAAAATCAACACTCCCACTGTTCAGTGTTATTGTTATTTTTACTTTAGGCTCATTCCTTATTAATTCTTCAGGTGGTGGTAAAAAATCCGTTATTATTTTTCCCCCAGTTATTGCCCCAGAAATATCTTGGGGTGCTTTAGTGTAAATAATTCTTTTTTTGTTCATATAAATCTTTCCCTTCCCTTCTTTGTCAAAAAATGCCTCCTGCACTGATTCGAATGAGACATTATGTTTTTCAATGTTATCCAGGTTTTTATTTTCGTCCCACTCAAATGTCATATGTATAAATATATGTAAAATATACCATATTGTCAACCATACTTTTTGCAATTTTATGGTTAATTCATGCGTATACTTTTTTATACAGTTTTGATGCTATTTACCTTTCCCACTTTTGCCCCGTTTCGTTTAACGTGCCGGCTGTAAATGAAGGTTTTTTGTGCCCGATGAGGAAAATGCGTAGCATTTTACGGGCACAAAAAACTTTGGCGGAGAAATAATCCCACAAAGGCGCGAAGCGCCGAATGGGATTTTTCGGAGCCCGAGCCGCCTACAGGCTCTTAAAATTACTGCGCTAGCAGTAACCTTACGTTTACAGTCCTGTTGTTAACATTCTCCCATCATTTCTTCTACAGTTTTTTCTTTTAATAATGTCATCCAATCTCTTTTGCAATATAAAAATCTAACTATTTTTATATGTTTATTATCATCACCTATTATATAGAATGTCATATAATTATTTACTTTTTTTAATCTATAGCCTAAATTTGCTAAATATTCATCATTTACTAATGGTCTATGAGTTGGATTATTCATAACTTCAATTATTTTTTTCTTTGATTCAATAATTAAATTATCCGCCGCCTTTGGACTTTTCAATGTTTCACTTATATATTTATAACTTGAGTCAAGATCACTATACCATAATTTTGAGAATCTAAGTCTGTACAGATTTATTTCCTTAGATAATTATCCATTATTTCGAACATTTCTTTTTGTTCAATATATTCACCATTATTAATTTGATCTAATCCTGCTTGTAAAGCATGATATAATTCGTTTTTGCTTTTTCCGATTAATTCCTTGTATCTTTCCTCTGTCATTAAAGCAAACCTACCTTGACCATTATTTGTTACGATTACTGGTTCTCCGTTATTCGTGCAATATTCCAAAATTTCGCTTAAATTGTTTAATAAATCCATACTTTTGCTGGCTACTGGCATATAATACCTCCACTTATAATCTTGATATTATAATACAACTTCTAAATATGTCAAGATGCCGAATTCCGTATATTTAATAAATTATAATTGATGAACCTTTCCCATTTAATTTTGCCTAATTACTAATACCAACATTATCCAAAGGCAAAGGAGAAGAGCCTGGATATCTTGCATATTTTAATCTACTGATTACAATAGAATCGCTTACATCACCTCTGTCCCGTTGAAATGTAATCGTATTGCTTCCAGCATCTAGCCGCAGAAAAATTGACATCTCTGTCCATTCGCTGTACGTTTGAATGCTCCTACCAAGCCGCAATTGTTTTGCTTTATTGTTATTAACATAAAGACTGATACTGGGAAGAGGATCACGGCGGTATGCTGCAATATTTGTCCAGGGCGGTACGCCTTTAGTGCGGTAACGGAAATTTACAATGTAGTCTCCTGTAGCCGGCGTATTTATGTTAAACGTTAAACCGTTACCGTCCTTTGTAAAACCGCCATATCCTGTTGTATTTTCGCCAAGATGCCAAGATACATATTCATGTTCTTTATATGTTACCAAAGTTAAACCGTTAGCTGTAACTCTCGCTGTATCATTTGCTCTGATAATTTGAACTGGCTCACAAGTTAAATAAGCGGGTAAAAACTTGAGGATATAACCTTCTCTATTAACATGGCTTTGATTTCCATGAGCGCCGTTAACTGCTACCCACATTTTTAGACCGTCTGCGCTTGTATATTTTTGCGTTAAAAACGCAAATGTTAAATTATCGTCTGCTTTTGCTGTCATGTGTTCTTCTAACACATAAAAAGACCAAGGACCCCATGGGTATGGTGCTTCATACATAGCTATTGTGCTTTCTACAATTGGTTTTTCGAATGAATTACTGTAACATGTTGTTCCAATATAACGGCGCAACATTTCGTTATATACCATAGAAGCACCTGGATGCCAACCATAAGATTTTGCTCTGCTATAGTCTGTTGTCCAATATCTATCGTTTGCCACCGCCTGCGCATCAGCTAAAGTATTTATTTGCCCATAACTTGAAAATTCAAGTTTTCTTCTTATATTATTACTGTCAGGGGTTGTTCTCCATTCATGTAGATCGCTTCTTCTTATACGTGCCATGTATGTTCCATTTCCTCCAGGAGGATTATATTTACTCTCTACAATACAGAAAAAATAAACAAATTCTTGTGCTCTATCTATATTAGAAGCGGCTCCGCCTCTTCCATATTTTACAAACCTGACGTTTTCCCAACCTTGCGGGAAAAAAGCATCTTCCCATGCGGGATCTAGGCGAGTATCAATTTGCCCCTTGTGATTCTGCCATGTCCTTCCACCATCAGTAGAACGCATAAAATTGCTGTAAAGAAAACCCCAATTGCCAGGTATTTGAAACGAATATACAAAATTACAATATAAAACTCCGTCAACTTCATATATATCTGTAGAATATGGATACCATGGCTGTGGGTTTTGAAAATTCCCCCAATATCTTGCTGTAAAGTCTCGGTTATTTATGGGGTGAACAACTCTACGCCCATCCCTTTGATTAGCAAGGCTTGCAAGGTTTTCAGGTGTAAAATTTTGCGGTACCCAATTTATATATGTGTGCGCTATATATTGAACACTGGAACTTCTTGGATTATGTCCAATAATTCCCGTGCCATCATTGTTCATAATCCATACACTATCGTCTACACTCCATGTGCTTGCGAATGTATCGCCGTAACTGCCTGGAACATTAACAGGTACTCCAAATCCGATAAGAGTAATTGGACGACCACGTTCTTGTGCTGTAATATTTACAGTAAATAATAATGCCAAAATTGCCAGAAATAGAAGTATTCTCTTTTTCATTTATATTTCCTCTTTCTAAGATATTATACTATATATCTTTATTGCAATATACTATTTTTCTTTTTGCCTTTTTTTTCGGATAAAATCCAGGCTATAGGACAGCACCGAGAGACGAATAATAGCGGGCAAAAGAATTTTTATTACATTTAATTAATGATCCATTAAAATATTTGTGAAAATGTCATTTAACTCTTTATCCGTGAGAAATAATCTTTGGAAATTGCCCTGGAAACGGCAATTTCGTAAGCAGACAGGCGCATCCTGTTACGTTATTTCTATCTCCTTTAACAACATTCGGCGGAACCGCACTCGCAATTCTGCTCTTTGCCGGCCAGCCGGCTGAAAATAATAGCGGTGGCACATCCAACATTAGCTGCTACTTTGACAGCGGACACCGGGCAGTTTTTAGAGCAAGCCCCGCATTCCATACAACTGTTTTTATCGGCAATTACCGCTTTGCTGTTTTCAAGGCTGAATACATTATGCGGACACACCTCTGTACACTTTCCGCAACCGATACATTTTTCCGATGACAAACGTAATGTTTGGACATTTTTTAAGTACCTGTGTTTCATAACTTCTCCTGCTAACCGGGTTTTGGAACAAGCTCAACCAATAAAAGTTTTAATCAATATCAGAACGACACCCGCAACAAGAGAAAGGATAATTGCGGGAACCGCTATTTTCATTTCTTTAATTACGCCTGAAAAGGACGTATAGGTAGTTGCTCCGGTAAAATTCATTGCTATAAAAGCGGAGTAGGCAGGAAGCGCAAGCATATAGCCAATGCCTAAAAGCAGCAAGGGCGGCGTAAACCAGCCGTAAACATAACTAATAATAGCCGTGCTAATTAAACCCATTAACCAGCCCTTAAAGGCAAAGGCTCTCCCCGGAATAAAGGGAAGCAAAACCGGAGTAAGTACCGAACCCGCAAGAACGGCAGCAGAGTACGCCAGGAAATCAGCAAGACCAAAAAGGCGGGAAGCAAAAAGATTAAAAAGAAACAGAACGCCAAAGACCATGATCGAGACCTTTGCGGCTTTTACCAGTTCCATAGGCGTTAATTTAAGCCTGTCCCAAAAAGTAAATTTTACCGTCCGCATTTCTTTTGTTGCTTTGTAATCCGCTGCAATAAACTCTTTAATATCTTTTGCCCGAACCGGGCCGTACACAACGGAAAAGCCTGTACGTTTTGTTACTTCATGGGCGCTTATACCTGTTGCCCCAAGCTGCGGTGCTATCAATTTCCGGTGTTCTACGATTTCTGTCAGTCCGGTTACATCAATCCGGCTTACCAGTTCATTAGTGCCGAATGTTCCCTTTCCGGCGGCACACCAGACATTGATCCCTTTTGTATCGAGTATGAGAAGCCAGCAATCAAGATCGGTTAAGTTTTTCCGTAATGTGTCAAATGTCAATTTATAATTTGCGCTTATCAGAACAGGGGAAGCGGTATCCGGTTCGCCAACAGCGTACAATCCGGGTTCTACCGTGTAATTATCCCTGCCGATACCCCACCTGACTTTCCATGCGCCTGCAATATCTTTGAGCGAAAGCGAAGTGGAAATTGCAGGGACACTTACCGAACCTGCCGCCGAAGGCCGAGGTTCCCCTCCGGAACAGCAGCAACCGCTATTGCAGCAACAATCACTCATTCACAACACTCCTTATTACCCCCTCACGCCGTAGCCTGAAAAATAAACCAGCCATCCTCGACCGAAAACTGATATACGCCGCCGTGTTTTTCCACAATACGAGCCATACTTTTTACGCCAAAACCGTGCCCCTGTTCTGTTGATACCGGCAAACTCTGATCAAAAACCGGTTCCTTCTGATACCTGTTGCGAATGTCAATACACAGCTTGTTGTCCCTGGAATACACACGCAGAGTAACAAAGCGGTTATTGCGGTCGGGTATAGCTTCACAGGCATGTATAGCGTTTTCCAGAGCGTTTGACAAAAGCGAACAAAGCTCGGTATCGCTGAAGGAAATCGAGTCAGGCAGCTTCGCGTCAATCTCCAACTGGATTCCCGACTGCTGTGCTTTGGCGGCGAAAGCGGACAAAATCAGATTAACCGTTTCGTTTTCGCAAAAGCGTACCGGCGTAATGGCATCCATGTCGGACTGGGCGGTTTGCAAATATTCTTTTGCCTCCTCCATGCGCCCCCTGGATACCAGCCCCTGTAAATGAGCAAAATGGTGGCGCATATCGTGCCGGTAGACCGCGGCATTCTGCTGCACCTGCCGCAGGGAATCAAACTCTGTCTGCGCCAGGCGGAACTGCATATCCAGCATATCCCGCTCTCTTTCCATGCGCGCCTGTTTTTGCGTTTCGGTATGGTATATGACGATAAACACAAAATAGAAAATGCATACTGCTGAGAACATCATATATACTGCCCATTCGGCGCCTCTGAAAAGAATACCGGTATAGGTGGTAGTACCGTAGTCGAGCAAATAATAAAGAAATGGTATTACACTAAGAATTAAACAGGATTTAACGGATATTTGTATCAATTGACGGAAAGGCTTAACCGTATTTTTTTTCAGGACATAATAGGTCAGGAATGCGGCTGCACCATACACAACAGATTCCGCGATGCGGTTGTCAAATAAAACGCCGCAAAGGGTCAAAGCCCATAGCGGCGGCTGGCAGCATAGAAAAGCGGAGAATACGCTGACAGCGGATATGCTCCACGGACGCTTATTATAGAGAGAGAAAATACATATCAATGGCAGATGGACAAGCAGCGGATACAGTTTTGTCAGCATATCCCACCCCAAAAACCACAGGCAGACGGTCTGGGCGATAAGAAAAACCACGTAGAAGAAGCCAAGGGCACGTTTGTTTTTACGAGTGAATTCTATTCCTGCGAAAAGAATCGAAACCGATGTGCCGAGTGTCAGGGCAAACCCAAAAAACAGCATATGTCCAATAAAAGTTTCCGTCATCCGCTTTTCCCTCCCATTTGATAATTCAGATAGTGCTGCTTAATCTCCTGTATCTTGCTCTGCGCAACAGGGACAGAGGAAAGGGTCTGTAAGTTTACCTGATGATTTTCGATAGTATCCACATACTGCATATTCACCAGATAGCAGCGGTGGGTTTTGACAAAACACCCGTATTTTTCAAGATTATCGCAGGTAGAGGAAAAAGGTTCCGCACAT
This sequence comes from Treponema sp., assembly GCA_009782495.1. GTDB lineage: Bacteria > Spirochaetota > Spirochaetia > Treponematales > Breznakiellaceae > WRIV01. The sequence goes on along the minus strand of WRIX01000014.1, from coordinate 3,998 downwards.
TCGACCACTGTGCCGCTTCTTAAATGATACAGTACATTCCTGCCGAGAACCTCGGCGAAAACCAATTTGGAGATAACTATTTTTTGAATACCCTCTTTACTCTTTACAATAACAGCATCCTCATCTTTATCCGTATGTATCTGATCCAGCATTTCATCAAAAGCGATGAATAGTTTTTCTTTGGTAATTGGCTTAAGGATATAGTTATCAGCTTTTACCGAATAGCTTTTTAAAGCAAACTCAGGCGATGAGGTAAAGAACAAGATCCGCGCTGCTTTGTCAAAATCACGAATTTCCTTTGCTGCATCAATGCCCATAAAGCCCGGCATAATAATATCCAGGCAATAAATATCAAACCGTATTCCCTTTTCCAGAGCCGCAATCAGCTCAACACCATTCGGAAAGGCGGTATATTCGCAGTTTAAATCTTTTGATATTCTATAGGCATCTATGAGCTGTACCATATTGGACAGCTCGTCAAGATTGTCATCACAGACCGCAATTTGCAGCATAAACTAACCTCTTTTTTACCTCATTAAGCAGAAATGCAGACTCCTGACCATCAATATACCGCTTTTTAGGGGTTTTGAAAGCTGTTTATCCTCCAAAATTCATGATTCATGTCGAATTTTTAATGTTTCATGCAAAAGACGGTTTTTAGGGAAAATATGCGATATAGTGCAGCCGATGTAAAAGGAGCTTACTATGCTATCAACTCTAATTGTCATCGGCGTAATAATCGGGGCAATCTTTTTTTGGACAACGTACACCCAGCGCAGGCTTGTCGTATTGGACGAAAATATCAACAGCGCCATGAGCCAGATTGGTGTTCAGCTTTCCTGCCGCTTTAATACACTGACAGCACTTTTGGACTTAACCAAAGGATATGCCGGGCAAGAAAGCGAAATGCTGATTGAAACCATATACTCCGGAAGAAGTGATATTACCGCGAAATCTACTCTAGGTGATGTACTGCGTCAGGAGGGTATCATCGGTGAGGTTCTTGGCAGAATTACCAAGGTCAGTGAGCAGTACCCTGAACTGAAAGCAAATGAAAAATATGTAAAAATCATGGATGCCGCAGAAACTTATGAGCATATGCTGCGTACCAGCCGCCTGATCTATAACGACAGCGTGAACAAGCTGAACCGTGAAATACGCATGATCCCTGTTTCCTTAATTGCAGGTATGCTGGGATTTTCGGCAAAAAAATACACAGAGAAACAATCAGTAAAAGTTAAATTGGAAAGTAACATCGCTCTTTAAGGGAGGGTAAGGATGTTAAACAAACAGAAAAAGAAAGCTGTAATCATATTGGTAGATGATAATAACATCAACCTGACAATTGGACAAAAAGTTCTGGCAGAAAATTATATTGTCGTAACCGCTTCTTCTGCAGAAAAAATGTTCTGCATTCTGGAAAACATCATCCCCGACATGATCCTGCTGGATATTGAAATGCCGGAAATGGACGGATATGAGGCAATAAAAAATCTTAAATCAAAGCAGCAGACCAAAGATATTCCTGTGATTTTCCTCACCGGACGCACCGACACCTCTGATGAAGAAAATGGTTTAAGCCTTGGGGCTATCGACTATATCGTAAAACCCTATCAGCGGGATTCTCTTTATAAACGCATAGAGACCGGTTTAAAGCGGTACAAGGCAACGCCGAAGGTACGCTCATTTCTCTATCATTCTGTTTCATCAGGATAGTTTTTGGCAGGAAATTTCTGACAGAAGGCGGAGTAAGATGATAATGGTAAATTCTTCTGCTTCCCTGCCAAAAGGAGAAAGGAATCTGCGTTTCGGCAGACCGGGCAATGGGGACGTAATAATATTTGGCGGCGAGCTTGTATAGAGATACCATTCGCCGCCTGTCTCTGCTGAGCCAGAGGGTTCTATGGCCGGTATTGTCAGTATTACCGCAGGGTTAAAGCCCTTTTTAATGAAGGCGGGGTGTTCCATTAAGTTTCGATAGAGGGGACTGCCGCTGCCCTGCCTGATACTGTTTTGTGTGTTCCATTGGCTTAGTATCACAAGGGCGATTGCGACCACATAGAAAGCGGGGACAAGGTATTTGATTAACCACCGCCTGAGCATTGTTACCATTGGAGAAAACAGCCGCATAACAATCATTCAAAAATACCTAAGTTATTCGCATCATCTGTTCGCTCTTTAAGATAGGCAAGATACTGTTTTTTAATCTCACTCGCCGCACCCTGTGCGACAGGGACAGGTGAAAGGACCTTTAAGATTACCTGTTTATATTCAATGGTTTGAATATACCGCATATTCACCAGATAACTGCGGTGTGTTCTGAGAAAGCATCTGTATTCCAGCAGAGTATCGCAAACCCCGGAAAAAGATTCGTAACAATTGATTACACTGCCGTTTTTCAGGTGATACAGCACATTGTGGTTTAAGGCTTCGGCAAAAACCAAATGGGAGATTAATATTTTTTGAATACCCACTATGCTCTTTACAATAATCTTATCTTCATCTTCTACCGTTTGCATCCGATCCAGCATTTCGTCAAATACGAGGAACAGTTTTTCTTTGGTGATTGGTTTAAGGATGTAGTTCACTGCTTTCACTGAATAGCTTTCCAGCGCATGCTCACGCGATGAAGTAAAGAATACAATCCGCGCGGCTTTGTCACGAGTACGAATATCCCGCGCAACATCAGTGCCCAAAAAGCCCGGCATAATAATATCCAGGCAATAGATGTCAAAACGCATTCCCTTTTCCAGCGCCGCAACCAGATCGACACCGTTGGGAAAAGCGGCGTATTCGCAGTCAATATTTTTTGACGTTCTATAGAGGTCTATAAGGTGTTCCATAGCTGTCAGTTCGTTAATATCGTCGTCACAAATTGCAATGCGGAGCATATTTTTCTCTCATTTTACCCTAAAAAGCCCGTTTTCGGCAACCCAGGGCTATTTTTTTTGTAAAAAAAACATGTTTTACGTCGAATTTTCAATGTTTCATGCAAGAGACAATTTTTAAGGAAAATTGCTGATACGATTCAACTTCGAAGATATTGCGCCGGTTTTAGCGGCGACCCTTCGAAAAACGAAACGAAAACGGAGATATGTATGAAGAAGAACAACCTTTTCACCAAGCGGCCGGCCAAATTCAAATTTTCATGTTTTGTTGTTTTTTTTGTGTTTTTTCAGATAATTTCTGCTTCTTGCCAGACTTCTTCTCCGTCAATAGCCGAACAGGTTATGAGAGCCTATGCTGCCGCCTTTCCCGAAGCAATAAGCCAGGTTGAAGAGAGAGACGGAGACTGGGCGGTACTGCTGCGGGATAAATGGTTTTACTATGCAGATGGCCGTCTGCTCCCCGAAACAGAGCTAAATAAAGCAAGCTCCTGGACGCAGCAGTCTTTTTATAATTACCCTATCGAACTCTCTCTCTGGAAGGAGCCGGAAGGCGAAGAAGCAGAATGGCTCCGGAATGAGCTGGCCAACCGCAGAGCAACCCCGCCTAAACGGACCCCTCTTTTTTATGACACTCTGTGGCGGGCATCTACCCAAAAAGAAGCTGCCGCCAATATAGTGCAAATTAATTTTTTTGGAAAAAATCTTAATGTTCACAAGGATCTGAAAGATATTCTTTTAAAGATCGATGCTTTGGTAATGGAAGCAGCGAAAACAGATAAGGAAATACGGGATTTTCTAAACGAAATCGGTTCTATCGGCGCTTTTAACTGGCGTAATGTAGCTGCAACGGCAAGCCGGAGTTTTCACTCTTATGGAGTAGCTATAGACATACTGCCGAAAAACTTGCGGGGCCGTGCAACATACTGGCAATGGACTTCGGATGAAGGTAACCCTGAGTGGTACAATGTACCCTACGAAAAACGCTACCATCCTCCCATGTCTGTTGTAAAGATTTTTGAGCAACATGGATTTTGCTGGGGAGGCAAGTGGTCTCTCTTTGATACCATGCATTTTGAATATCGTCCTGAACTAACGATTCTGTTTGGAATA
>WRIX01000013.1:13193-39322 GCA_009782495.1 Treponema sp. | reverse complement strand
AATCCCTTCTGTTCCCCGCTTTTTCAGTATTTCCGGAAAGGAGCCAAGTGAACGGAACGGATCGGGATCCCGGTAAGTGGAAAAGGAGAATACGCCTTCAAGATTATCGGGATGGGCAAATGCTCCGTACGCTCCTCCCATCATCCTGATCGATTCCCAGAGCGCACCGGTAGAAAGCTCGTGGGAAAATACCAGTTCCGCAGCGTGTTCTTCGGAGCCGTAAGGAGCTGAGCAAAGCGACATGGATGCAAAACCAACCTGTAACGAAGGGGAAGCAAACACTTCTGCCTGATTGCGATCATGGCTGGTTTTTTGGGTTTGATGTTTCTGTAAAAGGTCAAAGAACTTTTCTTTATCTTTACATTCGGGATTTGGTTTTTCCGGGCCGCCGAAACCGTTAAAACATTCCGCCGCTTTAAGTGCATTGTGCATTGTTTCGCCTGATGTTGTTATGTTTACCATTAAGCCTGCCGTAACAAGCCTGTTCCGGATTCCTGTCATGCGATCCTGCAGTTCACCCATGTCCATAACCGCCAGAGCGTGAGTAAAGGGAATCTGATCCAGACCGTTCCACAATTCGTCCACCGCACGGGAACGGGAAAAGAATTTTCCCGACCGGCCGGATGCATAACTGTGTCCCGAAGGCGCCAGGCTGGAATCGCCGTCATTTTTCATTTCCATTGCGAGATCCCGCAGGCGGCGAAGATCGGAAAAGTCCGCTTCGGTAATAAGGCGGCGCGCCAAATCCAGGGCGGATGCAAGTTTTTCGTCCAGCGCCTTGATCCGGTAAACTATCCAGTCACGCCCCAGCAGTTCTTTTGGTATAATGCACTTGCCTGACTGCTCTTGAGCAGTCAGATGAGGCGCAGGCGAGCCGGTTTCAAGCAGGGCGTAAAAGCCTCCTGCGGTTCGCGCTAGAAGGCTGGACACTTCGCCGTAATCCATGCCGGGAAGTCCCATAGAAACAGCAGCTCGTGCAAAGAAAGGCAGCCAGGGATAGTCTTCCGCATTCAGCACATCCACGGGAAAGGCCATATCAACATAGCTGACACCGTTGGTAAAAAGCGGGTGAATCATGCATGGTACACTGGATGTTCCTGCAATCCCGCTGCCGCCAAGAGAGGTGAGCTCAGCAGGTACCGTTACAATTTCGACAGCCAGATCGCGGCGCAGCAGGTGGGGAATACTGTCCAGGGCTTGTTTTGATTCTTTTTCGCACTGGATTTGTTCCAGTGTTTCGTTTTTTTCTTTCAGAAGTTTTTTTTCCGCAGCGCTCAGTTGGTTTTCTTTTTCCTTCAACTGCGCCATTATTTGCTTGTCTTTTTTTTCAAGATAATCCGCTTTGCCTTCTATAATTACCAGCGCCCGGTGAGGATTGTTCAGCAAATGTTTTTCTATAAGTGATTCAAGGTAATGGTTTTCGGCAATGCGCCGCTTTAGTTCGGCAAAGTTCGGCATAAACAGCAGGGAATCCCAGGGTCGCTTTCCGTAGAGCCATGTGCGCAAAGAACGGCGCATCCAAACCAGTGAATACGGCCCGTGGGATCGTTTGATCTCCCGGTGGGAAAATTCCATGTTAAGCAGGGCGGCATCTACTTCTTCTTTGGGGATTCCTTCGTCTACGAGTTTGCGCAGCGTATCCAAAATCAACGTTTCCATACGTAAGCAGGCAACGGCGGCATCGTCTTCTGGTTCTTTAACAATACCCCGCAGCCCTGCGCTGAACACTGTTTCGCGGAGTTCTGATTCTATTCCCATGATAGGAGACAGGTCTTCTCCTATTCCTGATTCAATAAGTGTCCTTGTTAAGGGAGAGCCGTCGTGGCCAAGCAGGATTTCCGCCAAACATGCAAGAGCCATTGTTTCTGCGGTATCGGTGCTGTCGGTACACAGCCAGGATACAATGGCCTGCGGTTTTTCTTTGCCGGGACATGGTATGCGGAACAATGCGTTCTCGTTCCAGCGTGTTACTTTTGGTATTGCCGGAGCGGTATTGCCGGGTTCCAGCCCATTAAGGCAATTATCAAGGAAGGCAAGTTGTTTTTCTGTCGGGATATTGCCGGCAAGGAAGATGCGGCAATTGGCCGGAGCATACCGGGCCCGGTGGAAGGCTTTAAGTTCTTCCCAGCTTAAGTTTGGAATGTGATCCGGATCGCCGCCTGATTCATAAGCATAGGGAGTACCGGGCATAACCGCTTTTACCGACCAGAGCCCTGCGTAGTTGTCCATAGATGAATAGGCGCCTTTCATTTCGTTATACACAACGCCTGTATATTCCAAACCGGCTTTGGAAGGAGCCAAACGCCAGCCTTCCTGCATAAATGTCCATTCGGTCAGCAATGGGCGGAATACCGCATCTGCATAAACCGACATCAGGTTAAAGTAATCCTTTTCGCTGGTGGTACTGGCCGGGTAGACTGTTTTGTCGGGGAAAGTCCAGGCATTTAAAAACGTTTGCAGGCTGCTCTGGGCCAGCACCAAAAAAGTATCTTTAAGGGGATATTTTTCCGAACCGCACAGCACTGAGTGTTCAAGAATGTGTGAAACACCGCTTGAATTATCCGGGGCCGTTGAAAAAGCAAAGCCAAAAAGATTTTCCGGATCATCGTTCTTTACATGAAACACTTCCGCGCCGCTGTTATGTCTGGCCCAAATTCCCGCAGCTTTAAGTTCTTCCAGATTTACCGTATCCAGAATTTCAAAACCGCTGATGTTATCACCTTTGTTCATTTGTACTCCGTCTCTTGTTTTGTTTATACTGCGATTTTATATTACAAGATCATTGTCATTCATCATTACTATACCGCCGTTTTCCCTCTCCTGTCTGAACCATGCAAGAAATTCAGCGGCAGCCTGCTCCACATCACGGCGGGGAACAGCGCCGACAAATCCTTCTTCTTCAAGCAGTTCTTCCCGCTTTCCCTGCGATAAATTGCTGAGGATTTTTTCCCGGAAAGCTACAGTATCTTCATGGCCGGTCCGGGCCTTAAGCAATAGTATGATATCCCTGTCGCTCATACCGGCAAGTTTTTTCTGTATTGGAAGATCCGGCGCATCAAGAAGATCTGCAATGGTATGCACTTTTTCCTTGAGTGTTTTGCCCAGTTCGGGATCCTCGATTTCCAGATTGTTTAAAATTTTGTCTCCAAAACGCATATCCGAAGATTTCAGAATCGCCGCCAGAACATCCATACCGTCGAAGTTTGTTTTGTCGCCTTTGCCGGTAATCTCGCTTATTTTCTTGGCTTTTGCCCTAAGCGCTCCCGCAACCTGTTCCAGCACTTCGGGGGAGACTGCTGTTTGTTTTGCTATGCGCTTGAGTATTTCCAGTTTTTTTTTGCCGCCTATCCGGGAGATCGCCTCGGCGGATTGTTTGGGAGGCAGCCGGGAAAATACCAATGCCGCCGCTGCCGGAGATTCTTCTTTGAAAAGCAGGGCCAATTGATCCCCGGAAAAATCTTCCAGAAAATCAAAGGGATTGGGCTTTGCTTCCGGTACTGCCCTGATAAGTAATTCTTCTCCCCGTTCCGGCCCGAACGCTGCATATAATACCCGCCGGGCCGCTTCGATGCCTCCGGATTTTGCTCCGAGTATTTGATACGGTGATGATAAAAGCGAGCTGAATTCTTCCAGTATTGCCCGGCTTTCTTCCGCCCCAATTGATTTGACGGCAGCAATTTCCCCTGATATTGCTTCTATTTGATCCGGAGGAAGCCTCCCCAGAATTTCCGCAGCCCTGTCGCTTCCGATAAGCATAAGGAATTTTGCCACACGGCGGAATTTGGATTCGGTTTTTTCTTCTGTTGCAGATTGCGGTAGTTCAGGAGTAGTTTTAAAAAACCCCTGCAGTTGTTCCTCTCCCATAAATAATCATTATATGAATTTTATCGGGGTAAGGGCTAGTATCCTGTCTTATCATTGCAATCATATCGCAGTCAGGTTTTTTTCTCACCTTTCCCATTTTTTTAACGACTCCATCATATAGGTTTTAACATCCGCACCAAAGATCTGATTAATCAAATTCAGATTAAACCCGGAGCTGTTATCCTGCGCTAAAACAGATCCGTCTTTTAATATCATAAGCCGGTCGGCAAAGGACATGGCCAGGTTAATATCGTGCATAACGCCTACAACAATCCGTCCGGGAACCTTAACCCACTGATCAAGATAATTCATAAGCTCCAGTTGATACCGGAAATCCAGATGATTCGTCGGCTCATCCAGCAGGATAATCCCGGGCTCCTGAGCAAAAACCCGCGCCAAAAAAACCCGCTGCAGCTGCCCGCCCGAAAGTTCCCGGATACTCCTGTCTTTCAGCGGAAGAAGACCTGTGGCGTCCAGCAAGGACAGCACCAATTCCCTGTCAGAAGAAGTCTCACTCTTAAAGAACCCATCCTTTAGCCAGGCATAGCGTCCCTGCATAACTGTTTCAAAAACCGAATAGGAGAAATAAATCCCCGAAAGCTGGCTCATCATGGCAATCTTTCTGGCTCGCTCTTTTTTGCTGAGAGTAGATGCTTCTTTGCCTTCGATGAGTACTTTTCCCGAGCAGGGAATCAGGCCCGCCAGTGCGCGCAGAAGCGTAGTCTTCCCGCATCCGTTAGGGCCGATAACAAATAACTTTTCGTTGGGCTGCGCAGAAAAAGTAACGCCCGTAAGAACAGGCATATCTTTGTATCCGCAGACTAAATTTTCGACCTGTAACAATACTCGCTCCGTTTTACACTATCTGCGGTTTTTAAGAAAGATGTAGGCAAAAAAAGGCGCACCGATTAAGGCTGTTACCGAACCCACCGGAATCTCCGACGGCAAAGCTGCCAACCGTGCAATGAGATCCGCCAGAACCATAAACATCCCGCCGAACAGACCGGACAGTGGCACTACAAACTTGTGGGAAGAACCGAAAAAACGCCGGATTACATGGGGTGCGATCAGGTCGATAAAACCAATAACACCAACAAAGGCAACTGAAACGCCCGTAAGCACAGCCGGCAGCAGGATCAGCGTCCACTTGGTTTTGCGGACATCTATGCCCATTGCGGCTGCATTTTCGTCTCCAAAGGTTAGTATATCCATTTCTTTTGAGTAAGAGGTCAGGATAAAAATTCCGATGCAGGCTGTAACAAAAACAATACCTGTTACCGGCCAGTCTTTAAGCGCAAAACTCCCCAGCTGCCAGGCCAAAATCTGCTGGGCATGCCGGGAATGTTTTGAAGCCAGGGTCATCATGACAGCGTTGGCAAACACCGACAAAACCATGCCCATTAGCACAATCGAATAATTTTCCAGGTTCCGTTCGATCCGAGACGCAAACAGTATCGAAAGAAAAGCCGTGGATATCCCAAAGACAATGGCGACCAGGGGCATAAGGAACATCCCCAAGACCCCCGAAGAAATACCGAACACAATCACGATTACTGCGCCCAGCCCTGCGCCCGAAGAGACTCCTATGGTATATGAGGAAGCCAGGGGGTTCTTAAGCACCGACTGAATTACAGCGCCGCTTACCGCAAGGGCGGCACCGGCAATAAAACTCAGCAGTACCCGGGGGAGCCGGATATTCCAGATAAGCCCTGTAATAATCCGGTCAAAGCCATCCGGAACCGGCGTTCCAAAAAGTTTATTCCCGAATACCCGGGCAATATCAGAGGGGGAAACCGATGCGCCCCCGACAGAAATTCCCAGGAGCAGCGCTCCCAGGGCGACAAAACTCAAAAGGACAATCTTTGCTTTAATGCTCATAACTTTAATGCAGGTATTCCATCATTGCACGTATGCCCTTTGTTATATAATGATTGGGCAGGGAAGTAAAGGCGGCGTCGATTTGATAAACCGCCCTGTTTTTAATGGCTTTCATATCGTTCCATCCGGGCCGTGACAGAATCTCTCCAACCGGATCTTCGGGATAACCGGCATTTGTAAAAATTATGTCAGGGTTCGCAGATACTACGCTCTCGGCCTCCACGGGAATCCAGCCTTCGATAGAAGCAAAAATATTTTGCCCTCCCGCAGCTTCGATCATCTCATTAAGATAAACCCCCCTTCCAAAACTGTACATGAATGGCGATCCGGAAACTTCAAAATACACCTGTTTACCGGAGGGGAACCTTTGACCTTCGGGCTCGGCGGAACGTCCCGGCCCTCTGTCTTTGTTCAAAGCTGCAATCTCCGACAGTTCCCGCTCCATCTCTGCGACAAGTCTTTCCCCTTCTTCGATGCATCCGGTTACAGCCGCAATGAAGCGCAGATCCCCGATAATCCCGGAAATAGTCAGGCTGGTTGGGATATACGCTACGCAAATCCCCAGCCTTTTTAACGGCTCGAAAGGATCGTTGGCTTTGTTTCCCATCATACTGATATCGGAGGCCAGAATAATATCTGGTTTTAATATCAAAAGACTTTCCGCATCCGGTCTAAGCATATCGAAAACAGGCACATCCCGGGCAGGCTTAAGGTAGATTGCCGACTGGGTATCTACAGCCACAATCCTGTCTCCAAGATCCAGGTCAATCAGGGTGAGCGTGATCGAAGGAACCATTGACACAATCCGGTGGACATTGGCAGGAACCGTGATGGCAAACCTGGCTCTGTCATAAGCGGGAAGATCGCCCTTTCCTTCGGGTGACGGCTCCGGCCGCGTGCAGGATAAGGCCAGGGCAGAGAGAACAAAGAGAACGCCACTTAAAATCATCCATTTGAATTTTTTTTGAAAAGATCTCACGCGGAGGCGCAAAGAACGCAGAGAAGGACTTATACTTTGCGTACTCTGCGTCTTGGCGTGATGGTTTCCGGAAAATGAATATTTCAAATAGTGTTCTCCTTATTTCTCTATACCGTCCCGGGCCAGTACGCCCTGATTGTAATAGTGCTTTACTTCAACCATCTCGGTAACCAGGTCCGCCCGTTCCGTTACACTTTGCTTCGCATAACGTCCGGTCAGAACCAGTTCGACCCCAGGGGGTTTCGCTTCGATTAAATCAAGAATATCCTGCTCGCTGATTAAGTCCAGATAAGCCGCAACGATGATCTCGTCTAATATAACCATATCATACATACCGCCGGTTAAGGCGGAACGGGACTTTTCCAGCCCGGATTGCGCTGCTGCAAAGTCTGCTTTACCGGGCCCTTCCTTGCCGATAAGGCATCCGCTTCCGTACTGTTCCAGGCTAATCATCGGAAGATGTTTCCGGAATGCCCTAATCTCATAGTAAGTTCCGGTTTTCATAAACTGGCCGATATACACCCGCATGCCGGCCCCGGCCGCCCGCAGAGCAAGCCCAAAGGCGGCAGTACTCTTGCCTTTGCCGTTTCCCGTGTAAACATGAATAAACCCCTTTTCTGCCATCTTCACATTCCTCTCAAAACCTGTACTGCAGGGAAACATTTAGTGAAAAGCCGTCTCCTGGGTAATAGGCTCCATAGAATACCATCGGCGCATACCGCTTGTTTAAAAGATTTTTTGCCGTGATTTGAAAGACAAGTTTATTTTCGTCTTTATCCAGAACAAAACGTGCCCGCGCCCCCCACAAAAAATACGCATCAATAAGGTCTTCTGTATTGGAAGCATCCCCCCCCGCAAATTGGGTGCTTACATACTCAATGTCCGGCCCAAAACTCAGGCCAAAGAGAAGATGAACCAGGAGGCTTCCGTAAATTTTATGCTTGGGAACCAATGGTACCTGTCTATTCTTGTCGGGGCCAGCGGCAAAAAAAGCATATACCCAGGAGTAGGAAGCATCCAGGGAAACCCATTCAAATGGGGTAAGGTTAAAACCCGCATTTGTTCCAAAACGCCGTGTTTTATTCATATTTACATTGATGTAGGAAGCGTTGGGGAATATCTCATCCTCTAACTGCATAAAGAAAAAATTTGCAGAAAAGCGGAGGATATCTTCTATTTGATAAGTTGCCCCTGTTTCGACATTATAGCCTTTTTCCGGTTTTAAATTTGAATTAAACGTATCACTGGAATATCCCCATGCCTGGACTAACTCATCCAAAAAAGGATAACGGAAAAGAGCTGCATATCGGGCGTATAGTTTTACCGTATCTGCCGGGGTATATACAATCCCAGCATCGTAGACAAAGGCATGATAGGTTTTGTTTCCGTCGGCTTTTTTGATCATGGCTTCTGATTTGATGATTGCCGTATCAAAACGGGCGCCTGCTGAAAAAGAAATATCCTCCAGGGGAGAAAAACGCGCTGTAATATAAGGTCCGATAACCCATTCGGAAATAGTAAAGTTGTTTGATGGAATAGTCCGGGGTTTATCCTTGTAGATATCCGCATCCAGCCGGGTATAGTAAAGATCCACCCCGCCGAGCAGACGAAGCGGCATACCGGCAATGTCGAATGTTACCGAACCCTGGGGCCGTGCTTCCGCCGAATGGATGATTCTGTCTGTATAACTACCAGAGGAAGCCATGTCGCTATTGATGGATTTTCCACGGTACGAAAGGGGCAGCATGAATTCAATCTTTTCCGTTGGGAACCAGCGGAAAGAAAGGCCGCCGCCAAAATGGTATTCGGTGTTTTCATCATTTAGAGTCGGAAAAGTACCTATATAAGTCCAAAAATCATCATAAAGATCATATAATCCTTCCTGCTTTGGATCGTCTTCAAATTGGTCCTTTGAAAGTCCGCCGGGGAGTTGGTAATACAACCAGGTAAAAAATCCGCTGAACGAAAGCTGCATGGTGTCGCCGATAAATACGTTGGAACTTCCGGCAAAACTGACGGTTTCTGACTCTTGCCGTTCTCTGTATCCATCGGTACCAATATGTTCGGCAGCGATAGAAAAATTCCCCCAGGAAAGCGGTTCAAAATGCGAAATCGATTCCCGGTTATTAAAAAAGCTGCCACCCGAAATTCCAATTAGGGTTCGGCGCTCTCCGCCTTTTTTGGTGATGATGTTAATTACCCCGCCTACTGCGTTATTGCCGTACTGTACGCTGGCGCTTCCGTCCAGTACTTCTATCCGTTCGATGTCCGCCAGGGGAATGGCATTCCAGTTTGCAACCTTCATGTCCGGATCGTTTATTTTGTTGCCGTCCACAAGAATTAAAACCCGGCCGTAGGAATTTTCTCCGAAACCGCGCATGGAAATTATTTCGGAACCGGCTCCCGCCATAGCGCCGGAAAAGCGCACTCCCGGTACAGTTTCCAATACGCCAACAACGGAAGCAGCACCCGATTGGGCGATGTCGTTAGCTGTAATAACGGTTACCTGAGCGGGGACCTTCTTTAATTCTTCAGGTATTCTGCCGGCTGTAATTACCAGCTCTTCGCCGGCTTCTCCGTAATCCAGGTACTCAGCGTCTGCTGAATAGTCTTGTGCGCCGGCTGAAACAATACTCACCGTCATTAAAACGGCAAAAACAAGAGAAAAAAAACATTTATGGGAAAACATAATAGACTCCTTCAGACCCTAACCACGAAGTCTGAAAAAGAAAGTAACGGTTTTCCATGAAAACCGTGCATATTCAAAGTTCCTGGCTTATGGAAAATGTTTTATACATTCCCAATTACAGTTACGGGATAGCGGAGGATTACGCCTTTCCTTTTGGAAAGGCGACCTCACTTCCTTTGAAATATACAGGCAAATTCATAATGCATTTTAAAACCCATGTCAAGTATTCGGAGAGGGTCTTGTGCTGTTGTACACTTGGGTAAAAATATTGATACTAATATTCATGACGGAAAAAATCCTTTCTACCCCCATAGATTCCGTTGATCTTGCCGGCCTCCGTATTGGTGATATTGTGTACCTGAACGGTACGCTGGTAACCGGACGGGATGATGTTTACCAGCGCATAGTCCGGAAGGGAAATCCTTCACCGGTTGATCTTGCCGGGTTAGCTGTTTTCCATGCCGGCCCTCTTGTGCAAAAGGCGGATACGCAATGGACAATGATCTCAGTTGGCCCTACAACCAGTATGAGAATGGAAAGCTGCCAAAGTGAATTTTTGCAGACTACCGGTGCAAAACTGATTGTGGGCAAGGGAGGCATGGGGGAAAAGACCGCCGAAGCTTGTCGCAGCCTGGGTGCAATTCACACGGTTTTTCCCGGAGGCTGTGCAGTGCTGGCTGCCGCTCAAGTGGAAGCTGTCGAAGCGGTACATTGGCTTGACCTGGGTATGGCGGAAGCAATGTGGGTTTTGCAGGTAAAAGATTTTGGCCCGCTTATTGTATCCATTGATACTGCGGGAAACAATTTGTTTGAGGATAACAAACGGCTTTTTGAAGAACGAAAAAAAGAGGCTTTGGAAAAACTATTAATATAATTTAAGTTCGTTGATCCTATTCTTCCGCCATGTTTTCTAAAGGAATAAATTCATCATTTTGTCTTTGAATATTCCATCTAAAACCTGTAAAGGCCCGGAAGAACATGCGGTCTTTTGCCTTTTCCAGGGGAGTTTTACCCCAGACAAATATTGGTGCTTCTGCTCCAAGGATAAAGGTAAATTGGGGCTTTATGGTAACGTTCGTTTCAAAACCGATAAAAACAGCGCGAATCAAATCCTCGTCTGCCGGATATGTTCGTTTCAGCGATTGGTAACCCATTTCAATTGAAATTGTATATGAAACATTTTTTGCATAGATGTCAGCCCGGTAACTGGCGCGGAAAAATTCATCCTGGATCAGGATGGTATCGAATTCGCTGAATTTACCTGAACTTACGCTAAGTGTACTTAACAAATTGGGCAGCCAGAATCCCAGGGCGATACGGCTGGTTTCCATGCCGTAATCGTTTTCTATGCTTGATCCAAAAGTAGCTCCGCCTCTGAGGTTAATAAAGAAGATGCCGGGAATTTCCATGCCCAGGCTGGTGTAGACACCGGGCCGGATGAATGTATTCATTGAATTAAACATGCTGAAAAGAGGGCCTACAGAAAATTGAAGAAGACCCGCATCAATGGTCATTTCACAGGATAAAATATTCCTCAGTACCGGATCCCGTTCTGCGGTTGCTGTATAACCGAAAGTATCTGTTATTTGATCTTCTATGCTGATCAGCCCCAAAGGGAAAAAACTGCCTTTAAATTTGCCGGCGCCTATGGCGCTTTCCGATGAAGTATCAAACGAGAAGTTTCCCAGACCGCCGATGACCATCAAGTCCAGCGAAAAGAGCTTGCCGGTTAAAAAGATAACTATAAGTAAAAGATACTTTTTTTTCCAAAAAATCATAGATTCCTGTTCCTTCTATTAGTACGATGTTTTTATTCCGATAAAGCCTTCCATAGGATCCCCTTCTTTGTCCCGGAAATAACGCGGGTTAAAACGCAGGGCCAGGTCCCATTGCAGTCCTGTTGTTACGGTACTGATAAAAGGGGATATCCAAAGTCTGGCTTCTTCGCCGTTTTGGACTTTCAGGTTTACCAGCACTTCCAGGCCTGTTTCAAAGGCAGATTTATTTATATCGCCGTAAAAGACCCGCAGATTGATATCGGCTCTCCCCCGGGCTTTCTCTGCCGGGTTGTCATCATCCCAGATTACCCGGTTCATGTAATAGACCGGATGGTAGAAAAAAGTCAAATTTGCTCCGAATTTGTCAAATCGGAGCCGCGGTTCCATAAGAAAATAGCAATTGTCGATATCCATTGTTGTTCCGGTCTCATAGCCGGAAATGCCGGCCTGCATCAAAAAACTTAGCGGGCCTGTACCAAACCAGGCCAGAGCTCCTCCCCGGAGTACATTATTGCCGTGGTTAGCATAGGTATATCCCATAAATAATTCGAATTTGGCGTTTTCTCCATTGGCAAGGAGTTTAAAATCAGCTGAATAACGGCCTGGCTGATAACTTCCTCCCTGATTTTCCTGATACATCGGAAATGAAAGGTCATGATAGATATACAAAGCGGGAATAATATTTCCGAAAACACCTTTAAGTGCAAGCCCTGTTCCCATAACACTGTGAATAGCCCCGTTAAAACGGAAAAATGGGTCGTTATTAAGCCCTTCTGCATAGTAAAAAAAGCCTCTCAGTCCGGTTCCTATATTTTCTGTACCGAAATATTCCTGAAATTCATCTCCTGAACCCAGTTTATCAAAATGGCCTATAAAAAAGGTGATTTCCAGAGGTTTGTCAAAAACTTCCCGAATTGTTGCATTAAGAGAGCGGACGGAAATAATGGCCTGGTTGTTCAGACGATCGTTGATCTCGTCTATCATTTCATTGTATTCAGTACCGGTTGGGTCGGCGGCGGCATAGGGCAGATCCAGCCGTCCGTATGACAGGGATTTACCCAAATTGGGGATTTCCGCCCCAAGACCCAGGGAAAAGCCGTATTTATAGCCCCCGCTTATGGCAATTTCGGCCTCCACAGAACTTCTGATGCTGAAATCTCCGTCTTCCATCCCTGCCCTGCTGACTAAATCCAGGCTTGGTACGGTAATTTCCGCCCCAAAAAGTGCTTGACAAAGAAGAAAAATACTCAAGCAAGCGGTTATAAGGCATTTCTTCATACTTTGAATATCGGTAAATAGGTCATTATGATCAATATTACTTGGGAAAACTTGCTTTAGGTTATTATATACTTGACGTAAAAGGATTTTCGTATAAACATTAAGTTATGAGTGATTATCTTGACCCCAATAATGAGGAATTGCTAAAAGACTTTTTTAGCGAAGCTCAGATGCAGGTTGATACCCTGGAACAGAACATTCTGGTACTTGAAAGCCAGGGGGCAAATAAGGATGCGGTAGACGAAATTTTCCGTGCGGCTCATACCCTTAAGGGCGGGTCTGCAACGGTTGAGATGATGGAACTTTCCCGCTTTACCCACAAGGTTGAAGATGTTCTTGATGCCATCCGATCGGATCAGGTTGGGGTTAACGAGGATGTCGTAGATACCTTGCTGGCAGCGATTGATATTATCAAGGCAATGCTGGAACAGCGGATGAACGGGGCAGTCTATCAGGAAGATGTTTCCCTGATAGAAGGACGTTTGATAGGGATGATCCCCGGAAAAGCTCCGGCGCCGGCTCCCAAGCCGGTTCCAAAACCTGCTCCGGTTGCAGCAGCTGCTCCGCCGCCGCCAAAGCAGCCGGTTCCTGCCGGTTCCGACACGGGAGCCAGTCTTACAATGGATGAGATTCAAGAATTAAAGGATGCTGTGGATAACGCACAGCCGATATACCAGGTTTCGGTAAAGTTCGACGAAAACAGCCTGATGAACACAGTCGGCGGTATTCAGTGCTATGCGGCATTAAAGAATCTGGGGACCATAATTAAAACTACTCCGGAATTTGAACAGCTTTACGAAGATACTTTTTTCCCCATAGTGCATTATTATATTGCTTCAGCAAAGAACGCAGCGGATCTCCAGAAATATGTAACAATTCCCGATGTAACGCTTTCTTCCGTCATAACGGGCATAGATCAAATCCCGGTGGGCAGCGGCGGTACACAGGCTGCCGAAGTTGATGCTCCCAAGGGCTTGCTCCAGTCTGCCATGCAGACTGTGGTTGCACAACAAGCTGCTGCGGTGCCGGCGGCTCCTCCTCCCCCTGTTGCTCCAGCACCGCCGCCTCCTGTTGCTGCAGCGCCGCCTCCGCCGCCTCCTGTTGATCCTCTCTCCGTTGCTGAAGCGCCTCCTCCGGCAGCAGCGCATCCTCCTGCCCCGGTAAAATCAGGCGCATCTACAGAAGATGCCAAAAAAGCGGCAAAAGAAGCAGGTTCCATACTCCGTGTGGATTCCAAACGCATTGATGACCTTCTTAACCTTGTATCGGAAACGGTTATTACCAAAGCTACGTTTAACCAGATTAATATTCAGTTTACCCAGCAGTTGACGGATATCCACGATATCCAGTCTGTATACAGAGAAAAGATAAAAGATCTTTTCGACAGCCTGCCGAGTTATCTGGAAAATATTCAGGAAGGCCGTTCCGTTAAGGATATCCGTAAAGAAATCAGCGAACAATACGGAGATGTATTTTCCCTCTTTGAAGGCTTTGAAGCATCCTTAAAAGGCAATGTAAGCAAATTCCGCTCAACCAGCCAAAATCTGGGCCGTATTACCGCGGAACTCCAGGAAGGGGTTATGCGGATCCGCATGGTTCCGATTAGCCAGATCTTCAGCCGTTTCCCGCGGCTTGTCCGGGATCTTTCCAAATCACTTAATAAGAAAGTAAACCTGGTTATTGAAGGTGAAGAAACAGAACTTGACAAGTCCGTTATCGAAGACCTTCTCGATCCGATTATGCACTCCGTGCGAAACTCCGTTGATCATGGCATTGAATCTGCAGAAGAACGGTTGACGGCGGGCAAAAGCGACGAAGGAACGGTACTCCTAAAAGCTTCCAACGAAGGGAACATGATCGTAATAGAGATCGGCGACGATGGTAAGGGTATTGACGTGGAATCCGTTAAAGCCAAGGCCATAGAGCGGGGAATTATTAATCCCAATAAGGTTCTTTCCGATGTGGAAGCTTACCAGCTGATCTTTGAGCCTGGATTCTCTACCGCCAAGCAGATCACCAGTATTTCCGGCCGCGGTGTCGGACTGGATGTGGTACGGCGATCCATAGAAAAACTCAACGGAACGGTTACCGTTAATTCCGAAAAAGGCAATGGAACCAAGTTTACCATTAAACTGCCTCTTACCCTGGCGATTATTCAGGGTCTTTTGGTCCGGGTTGGAGAAGAAATATACTCCATTCCCATTGCCAGTGTTATTGAAAGTCTGCGGATTAAGCCGGAAGAAATCAACTTTATAGACAACTATGAAGTGATCAATGTAAGGAATGATGTTATTTCCCTGCTCCGGTTAAACAGGCTTTTCGGTATCAGAACGGAAGAAAAATCAGACTATCATTTTGTCGTAATAGTAGGCACAGCCGAAAAGAAGATGGGCTTTATGGTAGACAGTCTTATTGGCGAAGAGGATGTTGTAATTAAACCGTTACGGGATCAGTTTACCAACTCTCCGGGTATAGCCGGCGCTTCGATTTTGGGCGATGGTTCTGTGTCCCTGATTATTGATGTAAGTCAGCTTTTGGAACTTGGCCAGCGGAAAGAAATGGAACAGCGCCGGATCCGCGATGGAGTACGGTAGGGGAGTAGTATGAGTGTAGTAAGGGATTTGGAAACATTAAACACTGATATCCAGGAACAAAAAGAACGGGTCGAAAATGTTGATTTTAAAATGATCACTTTTTCCCTGGCCGGCAAAGACTATGGTGTTGACATTATGAATGTTAAGGAAATAGCCAAAGCCGACAAGTTTACCTATGTTCCCAACGCAGCTTCTTATGTCCGGGGCGTCTATAATTTACGGGGTGATATTATCCCGATTATAGATTTGCGTAATTTCTTTCATTTGCCGCTTGCAAAGAAAGAAGACACCATTGAAAATATGCTGATCCTGAATATAGAAGACCGGGTTTACGGGACCATCGTAGACAAGATTGACAAAGTTGTAGGGATCAACAGCGATCAAATCCAGCCGCCGCATCCAATTTTTGGAGATATCAATATCAAGTTTATCAGCGGAGTTGTGGAAAAGCAGGGGGATCTGTACATTATTTTGGATGTAGTACGGATCTTTTCCATCAGCAAAGACGAAGAAGGCAAAACTCGTCTGGCGGAAAGCGATGCTTTTCAAATGCCTTCTTCTCAGGATCAAATACTGCCCGCCGCATCTTCGGCTGAATCCGCTCTGGACTTTATACGGCAAAGTCTGCCGGCGCTCAAGCATTTTTATCCCAGCCCGGTCAACGATGCATGGCTGCGGGAAGGCTTTACCGATTGGAGCATAGGCCGGAAGGGTCCGGATTTGCAATTAAGGGATGTCGGTGATGCCGAGAATTTCCTTGCCCGGTTCTACTCACCTTCCAATACCACTTTCTGGCGCGAGGACTATGCGGAGGCAGTGACGGCTATTCTGCCCAACAACAATGCCTCTATAATCCAGATTTGGAACATTGGCTGCGGAAAGGGCTATGAAACTTTTTCATTTGCGTGTATACTCAAGAAAAAGTATCCGAACAGCCGGTTTAAGATATGGGCCAATGATAATGATATTATGGCCATTTCCCAGGCGCCTAATATGCTCTATGAGCTGGAGGAAGTTCCTGAGTATTGCCGGGAATACATGGTTCTTGGCCCGAGCGGATACACTTTTAACCAGGAGATCAAGGATTCAATACTGTTTGAATACCATGATGTTATAAATGATAACTCCCTGCCGGATTTGGATATAATTGTGGCGCGGGATGTGGTATCATTCTTCCCGGTGGCGGAGCAGGGCAAACTCGTAAATGAGTTTTCCGAGCGGCTGAAAAGTCATGGGATAGTGATTTTAGGGACAAATGAAGATATGGCGGAAACTGAATGGCGTACATTGGCGAAACCGCCGGTGTCAGCCTTTATGAAAAGATCGTAAGGAGTGGATTATGAGAGTTGAGTATATCAATCCGTTTGTGGAAGCTGCATTTAATGTATTAAAAGAAGTGCTGAATACCGACGTAAAACGCGGTGACCTTTACCTGAAATCCACTACCATGTCAATAATGGGGGTAGCTGCCCTGGTAGGTCTCGCAGGAGATGTGGAAGGCCGGGTCCTTTTTGACATGACCAAGGAAACAGCCCTTGATATAGCCGGTGCCATGAACGGTGAAAAATTCGATCACCTTGATGAACTGGCCAAGGCGACTATCCAGGAGCTGGCTAACATGATCACTGCTCAGGCGGTGACCAAACTTCATGACCTGGGATTTAAATTTGATCTTACTCCTCCGGCCCTGTTTTCGGGGGAAAACATGGAAATTTCCAATCATGAGGTTGAAGCACTGATAGTTCCTATGGAATTGGGCAGCAGCGGTAAAATTGAGATTAACGTAGCAATTCGGGAAAAGGCCTGAGGTTTCTTAAAACAGCGGCACGTAATACAGTTCACATTTTCGGGAAGGGCGGCATTTTTTGCGCTTGGTCCTGTTGAATTTTTGCGTCAATACCGTTTAACGCGGGTTGTTGATAGGGCGGTTAGCTCAGTTGGTTAGAGCACCAGCTCGACACGCTGGGGGTCACAAGTTCAAATCTTGTATCGCCCAAGTATTTTTGGGGAGTAAACTGAGTTTACTCCCTTTTTTATTCGAAAGTCTGGGTTAATACCCCGTGGCTTGCCTCGGGGAGCCTCATTTTTTTACCCTGACTTTAAAAAGCGAGATAGGTTATATTTATTATATCAGGGTTGCCTGATGAGCCGTGCAATAGAGGGGCGTTTTAATCCGTAAGGGTTGGCGCAGTGCCTGAGTGCGGCTCTATTTTATAGATTTCTTAATTCTGTAAATATTTTTTATTGTATTCAATAATAATTTTTTTCCATTCCATAACCTTATCGACAGAAAGCTTAATATCTACAAAAAATATTTGTTTAACAATTTTTTCAATTTCAGTTGTTGTATATTTTCTTAAAGGATTTTGGGTTTCGGATAAAAAATTCCTGATTGCACATGCATCTTTATCCCCTTTTGAATTACCCCATGAAAAGTGTAAAAAAGTATTTTTTGCTATTGATGGAACATAGATTAAACAGATACCCCTGTCATTTTTGAAAATGGAAGATGTATTTATTGGTTTATTATTTAACAGACTTGAGGGTCTTTTATTAGTATTTACATTTTTTCCTGGATTATTTAGTTCAAATGTTTTATTGAAAAACGAACCTAAAAAATAATCTTTTTCATAATGCTTAACAAATGACAGTAATTTTATATAATTAACCCAACCATAATGCCTCTTTTTCATTCGTTTCCAAATATCTATTGTTTTTAATTCATCGTTTATTATTTCTTTTGTAAATAATTGTGGCAATTTCCCTTTGGTATTATTTAATTTTAAAGGATTTTCGTTATCACTTGTTAAGATAACATGGAAGTAATTTTCCAATGGTTCTGATGATAAGCATGGAATTACATTTTTTATTACTTTAGCATCTTTCAAACACCTTAATTTACCTTTCCTATCATCGTTATATGGAGTTTTAAGTATCCATTCTGGTTCAACTAATATTGTGTCGCCTAATTTAAAATTCGACAAAGCCAAGGATAAGCAATAATTTAATTCTAATTGTCCATTCAGACTACTGTTATATTTTTCAATATTTCGGGAAGAATTATCTGTAGATGAATTTAAATATTTCCCTTGTTTTGCTTCTAAAATAAAGATATATTTTTTATTATCATGAAAAGTGATATAAAATACTGCGTCTGGATGACCAAATCCAGTATTGGAAAAACCAGGCTCAATAATTATATCAAATCTTTTTATAGCCTCAGGATTTATATGTAAACTGGTTTCAAAATCAATTAGCGAAATAAATTTAACTAAAATTGCAGGATTTAAATATTGCATTAGGTCTAAGAAAAAAGTAGTAACTAAACCACGTTCAGACCAGTATAAAAAACTTTTTTCAAATGACATAAAAAGCCTCAAGTAATCTGATTATTATACAATAATTTATTATATCTCTCATGTTAAGGGTTAAACACACTATTTTCCGCCAAGCGGTTCGTTTGAAAAAATTACTTCCTGAATGGTTCAATTGTTACCGGAAAATTCTTTAAGTACATCCCGGTCAAGAGTGGCAAAATAATCCTCTGATGTTTCCGCCCTTCTGATTTGGATTATACTGCCGTCGCTTCGAAGCAGTAGTTCACCGCAGCGGAGTTTGCCGTTATAGTTGAATCCCATAGCTCTGCCGTGGGCTCCGGCATCATGGATTATTACAAAATCTCCGGTTTCAATTTTAGGCAGCTTGCGCTGAATTGCAAATTTGTCGTTGTTTTCGCAGAGGCTGCCGGTTACATCGTATGTTTCCGTAAGAGCATTGTTTTCCTTGCCGGGTACGGTGATGTGATGATACGCACCGTAAAGGGCAGGGCGCATTAAGTCAGCCATGCAGGCGTCAAGGCCGATGTATCGCCGGTAAATGTCTTTTGTATGCAGCGCCCGTGTAACAAGCCAGCCGTGAGGGCCGGTAATTGTCCTGCCCCATTCAATGTGTATCCCAAGCGAGGCAAGCCCTGTAGGAACAATAATGCTCCGGTACGCTGCTTCAATGCCTTTGGCAAGTTCCTGGTAATCAACAGCCTTGTCTTCCGGTTTGTAGGGAATCCCAACACCGCCGCCCAGGTTGACAAATTCCGGATCAATGCCTGTTTTTTCTTTTATCTCCGCCACCAGTTCAAACAGCATGCGGGCTGTTTCAATATGGTAATCCTGTGATAGTTCGTTTGATGCAACCATAGTATGAAGGCCGAAACGTTTTGCCCCTTTTTCCTTAAGCAGAGGGTAAGCGGCGAAAAGCTGTTCCCGGGTAAAACCGTACTTTGCTTCTTCCGGTTTTCCGATAATGGCGTTTCCCGATTTTAATGGACCCGGGTTGTAACGGCAGGAAATAAGTTCCGGAATACCGGCATTTTTTTCCAGGAATTCAATATGGGTAAAATCATCCAGGTTGATCACTGCGCCAAGCCGCCTGGCTTCCCTGTATTCGGTAGCGGGGGTGTTATTCGCAGAAAACATTATGTCTTCGCCCTGAATACCGGCCATTTCCGCCAGTAACAGTTCTGTCATACTGGAACAATCGGCGCCGAACCCTTCGCTTGCAAGGATTTTTAACATTATGGGATTGGGCAGCGCCTTAACCGCAAAGTGTTCCTTAAATCCGGGAAAAATGCCGTACGCTTTTGTAATCTCCCGTGCATTATTGCGAATGGCTTTTTCGTCGTACAGATAAAAAGGCGTAGGGTGAGTTTTTGAAAGTTCCTCAAGTTCTTCTCTATTGAGAGGAAAAGTTTTTTCGCTCATTTGTATTGCCTCTCTAAATAAATCCTTTGTATTTTAACAGCTCTGCACTAAGGATTCCCCCTCCTGCTGCTCCCCGGATTGTGTTATGCGAAAGGCCGGTAAAGCGGAGGTCGAAAACAGTACAGGGCCGTATTCGTCCTACAACAACAGCCATTGCTTTATCCGCATCCCGATCTTTGCGTGGCTGGGGCCGGTCTGCTTCTTCACGGACTATAATGGGCCGCTGCGGGGCGGAGGGAAAATGTTCTTCCTGGGGAAGGGCTTTGAATTCCGTCCAGATTTTTTTTACTTCTTCTATGGAAGGTTTCTTTGTCCCGAATTCCAGGCTTACGCAGGCGGTATGACCGTCGCTTACCGGAACCCTGTTGCAGTGGGCGCTTATTTTCGGTTCGGCGGCATTTACAAGTACGCCTTCCTGATTAATCGAACCGAAAATTTTAAGCGGTTCCGTTTCGGATTTTTCTTCTTCGCCTCCGATATAAGGAACAATGTTATCGATCATATCCCAGCTGGGAACCCCCGGATACCCGGCGCCGGAAACAGCCTGCATGGTGCTAACCACAAGCCGCTTGATTTCGTAGCCTTTTTGCATAAGCGCCCAGAGTGGGGTTGTATAGCTTTGTATGGAACAGTTTGGTTTAACTACAATAAAGCCTTTGTCCCATCCGTGGTTTTTCCTCTGAATGGGAATAAGATCGGTATGATGGGGGTTTACTTCGGCTATCAGCATTGCCACATCCGCTGTCCAGCGATGGGCGGATGCATTGGATACAACGGGAATTCCTGCTGCGGCATAAGCTTCTTCCAGCGCTTTTATTTGATCTTTGGTCATTTCCAGAGCGGAAAATACAAAATCGCAGCAGCCGGCTTTTTGAGCGTCGATGGCTTTAGAGAGATCGTTGGCATCTTCTACAATAAGTTTTCCGACATTGCCGGCAATGCCTGTATCACTACCTATGCCGTTTTTTGCGGCCGCAGATCCGTCAAGATGCTGCCGCCCTGCTATCGCCTGGGCGTAGCTTTTACCTGCACTCCGCGGAGAAGCAGCAACATACTTTACTTCAAACCAGGGATGATTTGAAAGAAGCGAAACATACGTCTGGCCGACCATACCGGTGGCCCCAAGAACGCCTACAGAAATTTTGCTCATAGGAATAGTGTGGCGATTAGAATGATTTTATGCAAGTTACCGTGCAATACTACAAGCCCTCGCATACCAGACTCAGCAGTATTTTTCAGTTTTTATGATTGATAATTATTACAATTACCTGAACAACGGCTGACAAATACATTTTCTTGCTGTTTATGTTTAATGCGATAGGTATCTCAACCTTGATCATATTCACCAAAAATTGGTATAAGGGCTCTGACCTTTACTCTTGAATGGTGCTATAATAGGGAAAGTTGGATTTATGAAGACAATGACCGACGAAGAAGCTGATGCTTTGGATGAATACTACACAAAAAACCCACCAAAAGTAGACCCCAGCAAAAATGGCGGATTCGCAAAAAAATCGTTCAAGATGGTAGCCCTTGACGATCTTTCTGCCGATTACATCTTAACAAAGGCGTTATCGGACCATAAAACCCCTTCTGAGATTATTGGCGAGTTGGTCAGGGAAAAAATAGCTGTTTCGATGTAGGAGAATGTACCTCATGCCAATCTTCACTGCAATATTAATGAACGATGATTAACACTCGTGCGCTTACCATTCTTTAGGTTTACCGTTTGGAGGGGTAATGTAGAAATTCTCCCCTGAATATACAAGAAAATAAAGACCTTGATTTAACGCATAATCTCTTACTTCGTCAGTTACCACAATGCCGGCAACCGCCCCTAAAAATATACGCTTGTCGCCGTGTAAATCTGCATATTTGCGCATTTTTTCCAGCCTTTCTATATTTTTATTTACACGTTCGACAGTAAGTTTGGTTTTTACTTCTACCAGCATGGCCTTGTCGCCGTTTTCAAGTATAATGTCAACTTCAAAAGAGATATTATTAACCCTGTCATTAAACCTGACATTCGAATTTGCTCTGAGGAAATTAAATCTAAATTCATCAAATTTCTCACAGATTTTAGGAGCGATCATCGCTTCGGTAACATCGCCAAAAAGATTGGTTAATGCTCCAATTCTGTTATTGACGCTTTCTCCCTGTTCTTTCAAAATCCGCTCAGTTTCCTTTTGACTCTCATTGAGTTCTTTTTGACTTGCGGCCAATTCCTGTAACGCCGCCCAGACGCTCTCGAAAGTGGGGGGATTTGCTGTTTGTACTGCTGCCATGCTACTATGCTATCATAATAAGCCAAAAAAGTCAGGAAAATCTGTCAAAATATGACATATGTCACAATGCAAAGGGACAGGCTGAACGCATCAATGTTACCTGCAATAAATCCGGGAAAGGGTAAGGCAAACGCCCTGGGCTCGAACCTGGAGGAATCCGACAAATCAGCCTCCTGCCCACTTAAATATTAATCGGAGATTTTAAAATTTTATAGGTGAGCGTTTAAGTGGTCAGGCTATAGTACCCTTAATACTTCTATTATTCGCTGGTCTGTTTGTCGGGGAACACCAGAAGTTCTCGCCAGAACGCCTGCCTTACCCTTTCCTGGCATTAGTCCAGATATATATGTCAACCCTCCCACCAACACGTGTGCATGCGTTCACCCCGCCTATTGCCAACTAACCGAACAATGGTATGCAAATGACTGGGCTGAACACATCGAAACTACTGTTGCCACACTGGTAGGGGGATGGTTGACCATGAAGGCCATTTGGCGTGCTACGACCGCAGCCACGTCAAAACGTGCGTAATCGGCAGCCACGACCAACCGGCCTGAATGGGCGTTCATCCCCCTACCAGTATGTGAAGATAGATGTGTTCAGCCCGGTTAATTCCCTATTGACATTACCTTTTGTTTCGGTATAGTGTTACTACCATGAGGCAAAAAAC
The DNA here is from genome assembly GCA_009782495.1 of Treponema sp. Classification (GTDB taxonomy): domain Bacteria; phylum Spirochaetota; class Spirochaetia; order Treponematales; family Breznakiellaceae; genus WRIV01. The sequence goes on along the minus strand of WRIX01000013.1, from coordinate 16,550 downwards.
AGCCTGCAACAGGGGTGCCATTGTTTCTAATAATAATTCTCCGACACAAAAAATGCTGAAAGCATTTTTTGTGAGTCCTCCAGACAACAGACAACAGACAACAGACAACAGACAACAGACAACAGACAACAGACAACAGACAATTATAATCATCGTTTAAATAACCGTGTCAACAATCCAATAGCTTATAAATTCTCTTTTTGCCCTCCATTAGTTTGTTTTTCTCATTTTTTTGTAATAACAGCCTGTGTGGGTTTGTTATAAATGCTGGCGAGCATGGTACGCAGACATTTACATTTTAGGAGAATGAAGATGAAGAAGAATGTATTTTTGCTGGTTACAGTACTCATTACTGTATTACTGGCCGGATGTGCAACATTCAATCAAGAAGGAGTTGCACAAGGTAAATATTTCTCCGGGTATAAAGGTGAATATGATCCTTCTAAACCCATTGAAGAACAATGCGTTTTAATCAATCTTGCTGATAAGGATTTATTTATCACCCACATAGATGGAGAAAAAGCAAGGGATAATTTTGGTATGGCAAATGCTCCTGCGACCAGTATAGTGAATAATGCTTTCATTATTTTACAACCAGGATCCCATAGTCTTTCGCTTTATTATGGAGAATCAACTGCTGGAGGTTATTCTGAAGGAAAAACTGGTGGAAGATTTGATTTTGAACCTGGTCAATATTACTTTATTACAGGCGGCCCAAGAGGAAATCAACTATCAGTTTCCTTTGGAAATCTTGCTGATTATATGACAGTACCGGTATATGGTTCTAGTGTTTTTACCAGAGAACAGGTTCCAGTTGCCTCGGTTATTGATGGAATAAATGCTGTGATAAAAAAGGGTTTAAAAAAATAATGAATCATACCACGCCATGCTAAGTAGTGTGGTGTGGTAGACAATATGCCGGCGAGCATCGTACGCGAATGTTTACATTTTAGGAGGATGATGATGAAGATGAAAAAAATATGTTAATTGCAATAATTTGTGTTCTTTGTATTGGTTGTTTAACATATCCAACGACAAGTGATGGGTTTCAATATTTAGTAAAAGGGAGTGGAAATAATAAAGGTATTGAAATAACCCGTTATAAAGGAACCAGCAAGGCAGTGGAAATACCTGAATTTATAAATAACTTACCGGTAATTAGTATCCATGCTTTTGCATTTTTAAATAAAGGTTTGGAAAGTGTTACCATTCCCTCAACTGTTACCAGTATTGGAGAAAACGCGTTTGCATACAACAAACTGACTAGCATTAATATACCTTCAAGCGTTACTGTAATCGACAATAAAGCGTTTAAGGGAAATAAATTGTCAGTGCCTAATGTTAAAATTCCGGATCACCTTGAATCACGGTGGGATGCAATATTTGATGATTTTCCGCAACTTATTGTCATGAATAAATTAACAGTTCCTATTGTTCATATTTATTTACGTCCTACCGGAGAAAATAAGTGGGAAGAAATATGGAGCGATCAAGTATTACCAGATAATGGTTTTATAACTGATGAGCTTTATCGTATTCGGTATGACGTTCGTGCAGAAGACAGTAACCGAAATACATATACTTTTTTGAATATGGATTTTTCTGGTGCTGGTGGTTCACTTGGTTTTATGATTAGTGTAGATCCAGGTAAAAAGGATAAATAATGGTAACAAAATTACCTCATTTGGTTAATAAGATATGTGTAATTAATATCGTACACATTTATTTACAATTTAGGAGGATGAGAATGAAGAAAACCGCATTAACCCTGCTTTTGGTCTGCGTTGTATGCGCCGGGGTGTTTGCCCAACAGAGCATTTATGTAAGCGCACGAGGCAATGACAATAACGACGGACTAAGCGAAGCAAAGCCGGTAAAAGACTTCGGTTTGGCATTGGTCAGAGCGCTTAATAAAGACATACACAAGATAACAGTAATCGGTACGCTTACCAAAGAAAATTGGTCGTATCTTCCACAAATAGATGATTCCGTTTTCGGTTTTGTCTCTGAAGGAGAACTGCTTATCACCGGCAAACCGGGAGCAACCGGCGCCGATCGTGCTGTCCTTTCTGCCAAAGGCTCAGGGGCAATTACTGTAAGAAACGTTGGTAAAGACACAAAAATCCGTCTTGAGCACATCGAGATTTCCGGCGGAGAAGGTGAATACGGTTATGGTTTATTAATTTATGATGGCGCAAGTGTAACTTTGGGACAAGGCGCTGTGGTACGGGGTAATAAAGACGCTGGGATATTTGTCAAAGACGCAACCTGTATTATCGACAGCGGCGAAGTACGGGACAATCAGAATTGGGGCATAACTGTAGAGCCTAAGGGCATTGTAACCATGCGGAATGGTACGATCAAGGATAACAAAACTCAAGGTAATGGCGGCGGTGTATATATTGTTGAAGGTGGGCGTTTTACCATGTCCGGCGGCTCCATTACCGGTAACAGCGCTGCTTTTGCAGGCGGCGGTGTATTTGTAGCATCCGGCGGCAGGTTCGACCAGACCGGCGGCTCCATTACCGGTAACAGCGCTGCTTTTGCAGGCGGCGGTGTATTTGTAGCATCCGGCGGCAGCAGGTTCGACCAGACCGGCGGCACGATCAGCGGCAATACTGCTGGGCAGGGTTCCAACCCCAACGTGTTCAGATTACAAGGCTCGCTCGGTTCAGACTCAGTCTATGGCAATGTTAGTAGTACGTCTTCCACAAGTTCCTCATCAAGTAGTTCTTCTTCATCATCAAGCAGTTCGTCATCTTCAAGTTCATCGGGCAGTTCTTCTTCCTCCAGTTCCTCTTCCGATAATAAAAAGAAGTCTTCCGGCATTGATTGGCACATACCGTTATTTTATGGTTTCTACTTACAGGGCTGGCAGGCAAACTCGTTCTCCGTTGGTGTCCCGGTACAGCTTGGCCTGGAACTGGATCTCGGCCGTGCCCTCAGTGTCGCCGTTCTGGGAAATGCTGCAATCGGCATAGGTTACCCCCACTTCCTGGAATACAGCTACGGCGGCGCTGCGGAAATCTACTTTCCCGGCAAAACAATCGGACTAAGCGCAGGCATTGGTTCCTACAGCCAAAAAGGAAACACCAAGGAACTCCTCAGCATTGATCCCGATGAAACCAGTGATAAACCGAACAAGATCGGTGTCCAATATTACCGCTTTGCCTACATTTACCGGGATAATAATTTTAAAGCAACAATCTTTGCCCAGCGCCACGACTACGGCCCCTGGAACGATCTTGAAAGCTGGGGCTTTGGCGTCCTGTTTCTTTGGGATCTGTTAAATTGGTAAGGAGGTATGCCATGTAGAAAGAAAAGACCGTACCTATTTAATAACCGCAGGTAAAAACA
>WRIX01000013.1:0-13093 GCA_009782495.1 Treponema sp. | reverse complement strand
GCGTAAAAAATCCTTACGGATTTTTTACGTGGGAGTTTTTGCATTGCAAAAACTCCCACGCCATCCCTTACGGGATGCTATATAAACACCGCCCTGCGGCGGCAAGAAAAATGCTATTGCAATGCGGTGCTTGGCTTGTGCAGCGAGCCTGCACCGCCTTGTGCAGAGATACAGTACCGGCCTTGTACAGGGGTACGGTACTGGCCTTGTACAGAGATACAGTACAAGGCTGGTACAGAGGGCTGGTAATAGGCCGTTGCAGTGTGTCTGCACAGGCAAAAAAGTGAAAACAGCCCGTATGGGATTGTTATAAATGCTGACGAGCATGGTACGCGAATGTTTACATTTTAGGAGGATGAAGATGAAGAAGAAATACATTATCATTACCTTTTTATTTGTGTCGGCGATGTTGTCTGGATGTCTTGATATGGTACCATATTTAGGAGGAGATTCTAGCGGGAATTATAATTTTTATGGCACTATAACAAAAAGTAGTACAAATTTATCATATGGTTTATTTTCACCAACTGATGATATTGCGATTACAGAATATAAAGGTGCTTTAACAGATATAAAGATTCCCAAAAGCATAAAAAGCCTTAAAGTTATTCGTATAGATGCAGGAGCATTTAGAAATAAAGGATTAACTAATATTATTATTCCAAATAGTATAGAGACTATTCGGGCAGGGGCATTTGCACATAATAAATTAACAAGTGTTACTATACCTAAAGGAATCAAGACCTTACATGCAAATGCGTTTTTTAATAATCCTTTACAAAGTTTTACAATCGGAAAAGACATAGATATTATTCTTTATCATGATAATTTCAACAGCGTAAGTAGTCTAGGTTTTTTACTTTATGCTTCATCAGGTAAAAGAGCGGGAACTTATAAGCTAGTTGATGATCATTGGCAATACAATGGCGAGATATTAAAAATACCTTCGTTGATAACAAGCTCTGAATATTTGAATGTAAATTGGACTGATGGCGGTACAAGAATTATATCTAAAGACTACCATCCCATAACACCTGGCATTCATACATTAGATGTGTGGAAATCATATACAACTTATGGTACTGGCTATACTCCCGGTAGGGAACGGATAGACACAGTAACAACTTATTCAAACAAAATTACTTCTTATTTTGAACCAGGCAAAAGCTATATAATTTCATTATATAGTATTAAAGAGGTTGAATAGAACCCAACCACCCTCACTCGCATTTCCGGCCGACCGGGGCTTGTTCCGATACACTGCACGTTTTGGAACAAGCTCCGGCATCCGAAGCAGAATGTACATAGGGAGTAATGCACAGAGAGAATGGTAGTGCTCATTCGAAAGTCTGGTTTAATACCCCGTTGCTTGCAACGCTTACAGATACTCCACGGCTTGCCGCGGGGAGCCTCATTTCTCCGTGATCTTGCGATCCCCGCGTGAGAAATTTCCAGAAAATTACTTGTTGCAGCATGGAAAGTTTTTTTCAATAACCACAATACTTCTTTTTCACTATTCTATTCTTTATGCGTTCTGTATACATAGTCTCTACAAGAGGGGTTGACAATGTAAAATGGATGGTTTATTCTTAATTTAGGAGAAAAATGAAACAATTAAAAGTTTATATAGAAAATTCAGTTATTGGCGGATATTTTGACGCAGTATTTGAAGTTGCAACAAAAAGATTATTTGAGAAATTCAGAAACGGCGAATACCTTGCGGTTATTTCAACCCATACGTATGGCGAATTAAGCAATGGAGCGCCAGAGAATGTAAAAACAAACCTGGAAACTATTTCTTATGAGAAAATTGATGTTACGGAAACTATGTTAAGTTTAACTCAAAAATATATGAATGAAAAAATTGTTAGTGAGCCGTATAGAAGTGATGCATTACATATTTCAATTGCAACTATTTCAGACGTTGATGTATTGGTTAGCTGGAATTTTAAACACATAGTAAATCTTAATAAAATTAAATTATTCAATTCAGTAAATCTAAAAGAAGGATATAATTTACTTGAAATAAGAACACCGCTGGAGCTTATATAATGGAAAATAAAACAAGAATAATTGACTGTGTAGAATTCAAGAACGAACTACATAATAAATTATATATAAAAAGCGGAGCAAAGAATTTTAATGAATATATTAAGTACATAAATTCAACGTATTCATCCAATCAGCCGGATACGCAACGGCATCCGGCGCCGAATATACATAGGAAGTAATTCACAGAGAGAATGGTAGTATTTACTGGCATCTAAACAAATTTATATAATTGTATTTCAGGTATATATATTCCATGCTTTTTCCCGCAATGTTTCTTTTGTAATATTTCTGTCTTTCCATAATCCAAAAGCAGCTTCTATGGGAATATCATTATTTTGTTCATCGTCGAAATTATTAAATAATTCTTCAACTTTATGGAAAAACAGAATTTTTTCTTTTTCTTCCAGATCATTCACTTCTAACAAGATTTTATCAACTTGTGCCGTATTGGTCATAATAACTCCTCATAGGTCTTACATTATGATGTCTTTAAGTCTTTGTCAAGATTATAGTACACGTAACCGCCTTCACTCACATTTCCGGCCACCCGGAGCTTGTTCCGATACACTGCATGTTTTGGAACAAGCCCCGGCATCTGGCGCTGATTTCGGCGACACTAATTATACTAACTCAAATCGGAGTTTTTTTCCTAAAATAGTTGCCGCTTTTTTAAGGGTTAACAACGTAATTGACTCATTTTCCGGATCAAGAAGCCTATCAACTGCGGATCGGGAAGTTTCAAGCCGGTTTGCTAAAGCTGTTTTTGTAAGCTGTTCTTTTTTAATAGCCTCTTGTAATTGATAGGCAATAATTTTTTTTATAGCTCCAGCTTCCACTTCTTCACAGATACCTTCTTTAACCAGGAACTCATTAAATGAACTGCCAATAGCATTATTATTCATTAGTTATCCCTCCTGCCATTACCCTGTTTCGTAATTTTTTTGCATGGTCCAAATCTTGTTGCGGCGTTTTCTGGCTCTTTTTAATGATCCCATGCAATAAAACCATATACCGCTTCCAGACTGTAAAAAAGACTCGACAAATACCATCCGGTAAATTAGTCCTGACTTCCCATAAATCCTTGTCCAATTTAGCAACTTGCGGATACCCAACAGGCCAGGAAAACTCAACCGCTTTAATATCTTCTCCTATTGCCTTTTTTTCCTCCGGTGTCCGATGCTTCAGCCAATCCCTTACCGGCTCATTACCGGCGGCCGTTTTATAGAAATACGCTGTTAAAGCTTTCTTATTGAAGTCATAAGGCATAACACAACTGTACCAAAATTGATACCATCAATCAAGAGCTTACTGTTACAATTTTAAGATACGCCCCAGCATCCGGCGCCTAATGTACATAGGGAGTAATTCACAGAGAGAATGGTAGTGTTTATTCCTCTGCGCCCTCTGCGATCACTGCATGAGGTCTTTTTAATGCTTGTCCAATTAATTAGAAAATGCTAAACTATTATCATGCCAAAGATAAAAGTGTATCTGGACAATTGTACTTATAATCGTCCTTTTGACGACCAGAATCAGATAAAAATCAGACTAGAGACTGAGGCAAAATTATTTATTCAGCAAAGTATTATAGCCGGATCTTACGAACTGGTTTGGTCTTATATCCTCTAAGAATAGACGATATTAAAATTGTTAATCCCTTGGTTTTTCTGCAAGAAATGGAGGAATAAAAATGTATGCGGAAATGACATTAAGAAACGAAGGAATGAAAGTATTAATTGATAATTTGGGGCAGGTAGAAGCAGAACGTTTTATTAGCCTTATTATCCGGGAGCCATTTGATTATACTGAGTGGCAGAAAGATTTATTCAATACTATGTCCGTAAAAGAATTAAGTACAATGGCAATGAAGGAATACAAAACATAACTGGATACGCCCCGGTATCCGGCGCCGAATGTATATAGGGAGTAATGCACAAAGACGCTATCCGCTTTCTCGCCAGAGGGCTCACCGGGGTACAAAAACGTAGTGAACTGAACACATGTGTACTGATGCGTTCAGTTCGCTAAATTGACGTTTCTATCGACTTGTTTTAAGCTTTTTTTCCTTATTAAACCGTTCTATGGCAAGTTCAATAAGGCGGGTGATTAATTCTGTATAGCTTATGCCGCTTTTTTCCCAAAGCTTTGGATACATGCTGATTTTTGTAAAGCCCGGCATGGTATTAATTTCGTTTACCAGTACGGCGCCGTCTTCTTTTATAAAAAAATCAACACGGGAAAGGCCCTGACATTCCAAAACCTGGAAGGTTTTTACGGCAAGCGATTGAATTTCCCGTATCTTTTCTTCGGGAAGTTTGGCGGGTATTTCCAGAACCGCTCCGTCTGCGTTAACGTATTTTGCTTCGTAGGAATAAAAATCCTTTGTCGCTTTTACTTCGCCGGGAAGGGATGCCTTTGGATTTTCGTTTCCCAATACAGAACATTCTATTTCTCTGCCGGGGATGTTTTCTTCCAGAATTATCTTGGTATCGTACTGAAAAGCTTCATTAACGGCACTGTTGTAATCCTCTTTAGTGCCTGCTTTGCTAACCCCCACACTGGAACCCATGTTGGCAGGTTTTACAAAAACCGGATTTCCCAATGCGGCGCATGCTTCCTCAAAAGAAGGAACGGCCTCCCAATCACGCAGGACGAGGAATTTGCCAATGGGTATACCGCTTTGCAGCAGCAGCCGCTTCATCACATCTTTATCCATGCCAGCAGCCGAACCAAGTACGCCGGAACCGACAAAGGGAAGGTCTGCCAGTTTTAAAAGACCCTGAACGGTGCCGTCTTCGCCGAACGGTCCGTGGAGTATGGGAAATATTACATCAAGCCGGACAGACTGATCGGGATCTCCGGGTATGGACAGGAGCCCTTCGCTTTTTGCCGGCAGCTGCGCTTCTGTACCGTTTGGGCTAAGACTTATTGCAACGGGATTGTCGGCGTTGTCGATAAAATCACTTGCCTTTGTATGGGCGCCGTAAAGCCATCTTCCGCTTTTGTCGATGCCGATCAAAACAGGATTATACTTTTCCCGGTCTATGGCTTCGTAAATATTTTTTGCAGATTGAAGGGATACTTCGTGTTCTGCGGATTTTCCGCCGCATAGTATTCCCACGTTGAGTTTTCCAGAATCACCCTGTTTCATCTTACCCTGCCTTTAAAAGATAATTCGCTACATCGTTAAAACACATTCGCTGCCGGCCTGTAGTTTTGTCTTTGCTGTCCCTTATTTCTGCTTTAAGGGTAAGCGGCCTGTTTCTATCGGATTTTTGAAATGTACAACGGCCCTGGGGAATATGCAAAGAAGGGCATTGTTTGTTCATTATAAGGGAGACATAGTCATGTACCGAAGACAGCTTTGATGCTGCATAAATACCGTAGGGCCCGCCGTTTCTTCCCAGGTTGTGGATACCGTGGGCATCCGAACCGGCCACGGCAGGAAGGCTCAATATGCGTGCATACTCAAAAGCCTGTGCATCGTATATTGCATCGTGGTTTCCCGCATTGGCGGCTTCTATGGCGTCAACCAAATACGGAGAAAGCGTTATGGTGTTCAGATATGTGTGCTGCCTGAACGAATGGGCATGCACCACACAGCCGCCGTAACGGTGTACTTCCCTGAATTGTTCTTCTCTTGTCCACCGCACCATTTCGGGATGCTCAAGAAGCCATGCTTTATCCAGACCGTAGATTAAATAATCGTCGCCGTCAAAGGTTTCTTCCCAGCCAAAATATACATCCAGTCCCCGTTTTTCCCCTTCGTTCCGTGCGTCTTCGTAACCGGAACAGAAACCCTTAACCCAGTCCTTCCAGTGTTTGCGGCGATCAAACGTTGTATTACTGTTAAAAAAATGATCGGTTACCATAATTCCGGTAAAACCCAGATCGATGTACTGTTGAACGTAGTCTTTACCGCGGGTAGCGGCGCAGGCGCTGGACTGGCTGGTATGAAGGTGGGTTTCGTATAAAAAGGCCATTTATTTTTTAGGCAGCCTTTTAAATCTGATTTCGCAGACGCCTTCTCCTTTGGCGATAGTCTTCTTTAGTTCCAGGCTGCAGCCAAAAGCCTCCGCAATACCGCGGTCCCCTTCCATAGCCCAGTCGCAGAGTTTATCTATTTCTTCGTCTGAGCAACCCTGCTTCTGCCAAGCATTTACCAGCGGACAGTAGTGGAAATTAACGTCGAAGGCATCGTCACTGAGTGACAGGAATTCCATTTCAAAAATAGCCTTGCCGGCCGGCGGAAAGAGTTTTTTCTGCAGCATACGGCAACTGCCGCCCTCGTTGCCTGCGTTTTGTACTGCAACATCCTTTCCGGTAAGCGCACGCATACCGTGGTATATTCCGCAGCGTCGTATTGCGGCCGGAGCAAAGCTTTCCGGCTTGGTTCCTTTTTTACGTGCTTCGTCAACAAGAAAGTACATCCACAATGCGCGGTGTTCAAAAAAATTCCGCAGATTGCGTACAAGGAATCCGTTTTTTTTGGCTGTGTTCTTAATGCTCATTCTTCATTTCCCCCGCTGTTTGAATCTGTGTTTTTAACATCATTTTTCTTTGTATTGCCGCCATGCATGGCAGAGCGAAACGCTTTTTTTAAAATTCCAACCTTGCCAAAAAGCAGCCAAAAAGCAACAAGACACACAAGAATAATTGGAACGAGATAGATAATTATCCATAGAATACCCAGCAGTACATTTGAAGCAAATCCGCCAAACCCGCTGAACAATTGTTTAACCCGATCTCCAAAGGTATAAGCCGGCGTACTGTAATAGGTGTACACGGTAAGTTCTACAGTTGCATAATCCACGAGGTTTCCAAGCCGGGTAAGTTGATTACCCAGCCAGTCAATTTCATTCTGCAGTTCGGCGATACGGGTTTCAACTTTCATAATGTCGTCAATACTAACGGTGCGGCTCAGGTAGCTCTGGAATGTGGCAAGCAAGGTCTTTTTTGTGTTAAGCCGCCCTTCCAGGTCGTAGTATTTAATTGTTACATCTTCGGCGGTTTCTGCCCGCGAACGGGTTTTTCCCAGTACGCTGGTTCCTGCAATCAACGATTCATAGAATACTTCGGGTACTCTAATTGTAAAATGAGCAGTGTTTTCGTCTGAGCGGGTACTTTCCGAATAGGCTCCGTATCTGTTCATCAATTCATCGACTTTTTGATTTAACCCGGAAAGCTTTCCTTCGCTGTCGATGAATGACGGATCCGCTTCTATTCTTAGATCAGCCTGCTTAATCAGTTTCCGTGCAACCGGCATTGCGGTACTGTCTGTCTGAATTGTTTGCTGGTTGCCGGTTTCCCGGTTACGCTCCATTTCGAGAGGAACGAAAGGGCTATCGCTAAAGCCTGTGCTCTCGTATGCTGTGTCATAGCGGGCTTCAGATTCAACGGCAAACAATCCATTAGCGGTACCGCCGCTGGATTTTCCGCTGCAACCAACGAGTAAAACAGAGATCAATAGAATCAAAACAATTATTATTCGAACTTCCGGTTTTTGAAAAAGCATAATAAATTCCTTCTATGAATTTATTTCAGAACTATAGGTTTCGGTAACATTCATCAATTACCGGATTTATCGAAGGCAGATCAAAGCCCATAGTCATAAGATTTTTTCTGTCATTGCTCGTTTCCCAGTCCATATAGGGATCTGAATAATGATCCCGGAGGAAGTTGTACACCAGGTCTTCCGCTTCTTCGGGAAGCGAAAAGAACAAGCCTTTTCCGGTTCCCAGAACTTTCCGGATCGAAGAGCGGGCTTTTGTCAGGAAGCGGTCTTCGTAAACATCGTAAGAACGTCCCGAAAGTTCCTTAAGCCGGTCGGATACCGAACCTTTTGCTTTGTCCAGTGTTTTGTTGGAAAAAACTCTGGGAGCGGGTTTTGGTTTGGGCGGAGAAACCGGAGTAAACGGAGTTGGTTTGTAACCGGTAATTTTAACAGGCGAAACGGGAGGCTTTGGAGTTACAGTCCTGGGTGGTATTACCGGCCTGGGTATCGTTGGTTTTACCGGTGTTGTTATTGGCGCTGGTTTTCCAACTACCGGTTGTATTGGTGTTTTCGGAACAGGAGCAATAACCGGTTTTGGTTGTACGGGCGTTTTCAGAACAGGAACTGCAGCCGGCTTCTGTTGTACAGGCATTTTTGGAACGGCAGCAATAACCGGCTTTGGTTGTGCCGGAGTTTTAGGAACGGTAACTATAGCCGGTTTTGGTTGTACGGGTGTTTTCGGAGCAGGAACTGGTTTTGGCAGTACTGCCGGTCTGGACATTATCGTGGTCTTTGTCTGCTCAGCTGGTTTTAATTTATTCGGCACTTTAACCTGTTTGACCTTTGCAAGGCTTGTTCCGCGTTGCAAACTTTTTGCTGCCGGCCGGGCAACTACCGCAACGGGTTTTATTACTTTGGCAGCTTTGGGAGCAATTTTTGGCGTTGTCCGGGACTTTGGTTTTGGTGCGATCCTGGAAACGATCGGTTCCTTTTTTACAGGTTTTTTAATTGCTTTTGAAACAATCCTGGTTTTTGCTTTTTCAACCATGATCTTTTTGGGTTTGGGTACAGGTTTTTTAACCTGCGGAGCGGAGGGGAACATTCGTCCTTTAAGCCCGGCGGAGGAAACCGGTTTTGCCTGAATTTGTTTTGGTTTCGGTTTCGGTTTGATGGGAGCAGGCAGTGTCTTTGCAGGTACTTTCTTTTTCCCGGCAGGCTTCTTTGCAGCTTTTCCGGCAGCGGCAGGACGCTGTAACTGCTTTGCAGACGGCATCTGCTTTGCAGACGGTGCCGGCTTCGCAAACTGTACCGGTTTTGCAGGCGGCGCCGGTTTTACTGGCGATTTTGGTGCGGGCAGTGCTTTTTGCTGTCCCTGATTTGCCAATGCAGACTTTATCGAATTCCAGTTGCGCTGGAGATATAAATCGCCCTGAATGGAGTAGTAATATCCGGTAATGAGAATGCTCATTATTGAAGAAAGAATTTCATCGTCCCGGCGTTTGGCCATCTGTCCTCTGCGAATTGTCATATAAACATCGTAGTTCTTTTTTCCGTATTTACGTGAATAGAGAAAGAGTATTCGTTCAAAGGCGGGATCGTCGGCATTGTTCCAGTATTTGATACAGTAGCCAAGTATCTGATCTTCAACACGGTTAAAAGGCGGAATCTCAATCCGTGCCAGATCTTCCTGAGAAAAGACAACTGTAGAAAGATCGATAAACGGTATGTGTATACCGTATTTCTTCTGGTAGTAGTAACTATCCCAGTCCGCCTTTACAAGGCGCTTCCGGTCTTCTTCGTCGGCACGGCGTTTGGCGTCTACACGGCGGCGGCGTTCTTCTTCCACAACCGAAAGGGTATCGGTTGAATAGGCGCGTATCAGTTCCGTTGCTTTTGCAATTGATTTGACCTTGAGGTCCAGGACTGTGGCATATCGGAGAAAGCGCTCCATTCCCGCCACAGCTTCATAACGCTCAGGTGAAAGGAATTTCAGGATTTCTTCCGCCGCCTTGATAGTGGAATAAACATCTTTTTCGTTATATCCGTCAGCTTTTTCGGCAATGATTAAAAGTATTTGCTTAATCCGTTCCAGGGATCGGGCGCCCAGCATACGGTAACCTCTGGCCAAAAGGCTCCTGAAAGCCGGATCGTGGCTGCGATAGGAACGGAGCAGCCAGGTGCGGAATTCATTATCCGGATAACGAATAACAAGCCGGTTTTGATATATACTCAAGGCGTCACGGGATTGACCGGTAGAGCGGAGGTAGTAATATCTTTCAATATCAGGATCGTGATCAGGCAGCAGATTTGGAAATTCCAGTCGAAGCAGCTCATCCTGAATCTCGGTTATGTCCATTGTTTTGTATTATAGATTGAAAAAGACCCAATGTCTATGGTAGGATTTATCGTATGATTATCAAAATTGGCCCTCAAATGGTGTATTCGGCAGTTTTTTATGCTGTGTTTTCGGCTGTGTTCTTTGCCTGTTCCGAAAAATTCCCCCCGGATATTGCCCTGAACGAAGCGGCGGCGCAAAGTTCCCCCGGTAATAGTGTTTTGGGAGACGGTCTTTTTGCCAGAATCAACACTTCCAAAGGCGAAATTCTTGTCAGGCTTGAATTTGAAAAAACGCCGCTGACTGTCTGTAATTTTGCCGGACTGGCAGAAGGTAAAATGGATGTTTGCGGCGGTAAACCTTTCTACAACGGCCTTGCTTTTCACCGGGTAATTCCGGATTTTATGATCCAGGGAGGAGATCCTCTGGGAAACGGAATGGGAGGTCCCGGGTATCAGTTCCCCGATGAATTTGATCCTTCCCTCCGGCACAATGGGCCGGGAATACTTTCTATGGCAAATGCTGGGCCGGGCACAAACGGAAGCCAGTTTTTTATTACTCACAAGGAAACTCCGTGGCTGGACGATCACCACACTGTGTTCGGCAGGGTAGTGGAAGGTCAGCGGGTTGTTAACTCAATTCAGCAGGGCGACAAGATTACCGGTATTACCATTGTGCGGAACGGAGCAGCAGCTCAGGGTTTCAGGGCAGATCAACAGGCTTTTAACAGTTTACTTTCAAAGGCGGCTGCTGCGGCAACTGACAGGGAAAAAGCACAGCGGGAAGCCGATTTAAAAAGCATTGCCTCTAAATATCCCGGACTAAGTACAGATGCCAATGGCGTTCAATACATAATACAAAAACAGGGAACCGGAGCAAAACCCGCACAGGGCAGTACCGTGCTGGTCAACTACAAGGGGATGTTCATTTCGGGCGAAGTGTTCGATGCATCGGATGCTCACGGAGGTCCTCTGGAGTTTCAGGCAGGTATGGGTCAGTTAATTCCCGGTTGGGATAAAACAGTTCTTGACATGAAGCTTGGCGAAAAGCGTCTTGTTGTTATTCCCCCCGAACTGGCATACGGAGAACGGGGCGCCGGCGGCGTAATTCCTCCCAATGCTTTTTTGGTTTTTGAAATGGAACTGACGGGAATCAAATAAAATAATGATCGAACCTAAAGGAAAGTTTAAAAATCTTCGCCTGGTGCCTGCGGTGGTTTTTATTTATGATTGTTCCCGGCTTCTCTTTTTGGTTGCATTATCCGGTGTTTTTTTAAGGCCGGGACCGGATCTAAAAAGCATTAATTTTCCTCTTATGATGTTTGTTTCTCCCAATGCACTCTTTCCTCTGATATCATTTTTTCTGCTGATACGTTTTGATATTTTTAAAGCTTACATACCGCTGTACATAACAGGAAAAGCGCTATGCCTGGTTTGCCTGACGGTTTGGCTGTTTTTTGGTTTAAGGCAAATATTGGGCATACGGGAAATCCTGTGGCCTGTGTTTTTAAGCGCTGCGGATCTGGCCAGTATAATGGGGACAGCTTTGTACAACACAGAATTACCGTATGAAAATTCCGGGGCAGAAGCGCCGCGAACGAATGTTCACGCGGCAGAAGGAGGCGAATAATGGTGGTTATTCCAATCGCCAGCGGCAAAGGCGGAGTAGGTAAATCACTTGCGGCTGCAAATCTGGCAGTAGCCCTGGCGCAGGCGGGCAAAAGGGTAGTGCTGGTCGATTTGGACCTTGGCGCATCGAACCTCCATCTGGTTATGGGGTTTCGTTCGCCGGCCAGGGGAATAGGGACTTTTCTTAATAATACCAAGGGCGATTTTTCTCAGGTGATTTTAAAAACCGACATACGCGGCTTGCGTTTTATTCCCGGTGATCAGGAAATGCCGGGGCTTGCAAATTTAAAATCTTTTCAGCGGAATGCCCTGGTCAGGCGGCTTTTGGCGCTTGAATCGGATACGGATATACTTATCATTGATTTGGGTGCAGGAACCCATCAGTCTATTCTGGATTTTTTTCTTCTTTCCGGTCAGGGGATCGTGATTAGTTCCCCCGCTGTTACTGCAACGCTTAATGCCTATGTTTTTTTAAAGAATACTGTTTTCCGGCTTATGTATACAAAATTTTCAAAAGGTACGGAAGCGTACAATTATCTGGAAAGAGTCCGCAAAGACAGCTCAGGGAGTCAGCATTTATACATACCTCAAATGCTTGCGGAAATCGAAAAGATCGATCCGGAGTCCCATAAAAAATTTGCCGATGCAGCGGCGCATTTTCATCCCCGTTTGATTATGAATATGATCGAAGATCCCAAGGATGCAGAGGTGGCGATGAAGATACGCAGATCCTGCGAAGAATATCTGGATATTAAGGTGGAACATCTGGGGGTAATGTACCGGGACGGAATTCAGGACACGGCCCTTTCTTCACGGCTGCCCGTAGTGCTGTATAAACCTCAGGCAGTAATTTCCCAGGCAATATACCGTATTGCCGACAAAATTCTTGAAAGTCAGGAAGAAAACTTTACACTGACCAGCGAAGCCATAGACGAAAGTTTTCAGGAAGCAAGCCTGGAAGCGGAGATTGACTTTGAAAACAAGATGGAGTATGTAGAAGAGTTGCTGCACACGGGAGCTCTTACTCAGGGAGATTTGCTGGAAACAGTTAAATCCCAGCAATTGGAAATTTCCAAACTGAGAAAAGAAAATAACTTTTTAAAACTAAAACTAACGCAGGCGGCTTCCAAAGGTCATAAGGTTTAAACAATTCATTTTGCAAAATATTACAAAAGTTTTTTTATAACCAGGTCAGGAGTATCCTAAAATGCCGAAGAGGACAGACATCAGAACGGTTATGATAATTGGGTCCGGACCCATAATCATCGGACAGGCCTGTGAATTTGACTATTCGGGAACACAGGCCTGCAAAGCGCTCCGAAGTTTAGGGTACAAAGTTATTTTGGTAAACTCCAACCCTGCCACTATTATGACAGACCCTGTCGTTGCAGACGTAACCTATATTGAACCGCTGAATGTTGCCCGGCTTACCGGGATAATTGCCAAAGAAAGGCCCGATGCATTGCTGCCCAATTTGGGAGGGCAGTCGGGGCTTAATCTAAGTCTTGAACTGAAAAAAGCCGGAGTGCTGGATAAATACAACGTTAAAGTAATAGGCGTTCAGCTTGATGCAATTGAACGCGG